>JABIQT010000240.1 GCA_018667995.1 Candidatus Latescibacterota bacterium | reverse complement strand
GGGCCCACGGGGTTATCCGTATCCCCAACGGATCTGTACATTTCAGATTCCGGCAATAACAGGATCGTTGTCAAGCCGCTCAACGGCGACCCGGCACATGTGATGGTGCTGAATAGTTTACCAGCCCCACCCTTGGCCAATCCTCTTGGTCTCACTGTTGCGGGAACCGACCTGTACGTAGCGGATGCAGGTAACAACAGGATTGTCCGGGCACCACTCAACGAATCGTCGACCGCCTCGGTTCTCGCAATCAATGGTGTGAATCTGGCAGGTTTCGTTCCGGCGGATGTATTCCCGGCTGGTGAGGGAGATGAGTTGGTCATTGCTGATGCAGGTGTCGGACGTCTCGTTCTCGCCCCTTTCGATGCCAGCAATGCCGAAGAATTAGACCTATCCGAAGATTTAACTACGGGCTTACAGTCGCCGACGGGACTCACGGCCAACCAAGATGTAGTGTTCATCGCCGACGCCGGTACAGATCCTGATAGGGTAGTTCGAATCTTGATTTTTGACGATGGTGGTCTGCCGCCGACCTCCATCCTCGACGTTACAGGCGTGAGCGATTTAGCGATTGACAGTAATGAAGATGCGAGACTGACCGGCTTGCTCGCCGGAAGCGACGGACCACTGGTAATCGTGGATTCCGGCAATAACAGAATTCTGGCCGTGGATCAAGAAGGTGGCACAGCTCAACTGGTAGGCCTGGAAATCGCGAGCGTGCCGGTCGTCCTGAATGACCCTCGTGGCATAGCAGTTACCGAAGACAGGCTCTTTATCGCTGATCGTGGCAATGACCGGATTCTCTCTTCTGATACAAATAGTGGAGAGCCTCCATTTGTTACAGAGGAATTGGTGGTAAATATCTCACCGGCGCTTGCCGCACCAGAGGGTTTGGCGGCCGATGACAATACACTCTATATATCCGATGGGCTGAACCGGATTGTGCGTGTAGGAATCAGTAGCGGACCGTCCAACCCCCTTCCCGGTGAGGCGGATTTACTACCTATTACCGGGTTACAGCAAGGCTTGGGGGATGCCAGGGGATTGTCGTTGAGTGATACCCATCTCTACATAGCCGATACCAACAACGATCGCGTTGTTCGCGTGCCGTTAGGCGGAGGCGATGCCGAAGTGGTCCCGGTCAATGATGTGGGAGGTTTGCTCAATCCAACAGCTGTTTTGACGCTTGGAGATGAGGAATTGATCATCACCGATTCAGGCAATGACCGTATTGTCGTCGTGAATTTCGATCCCCCTGAGTCCGAGGCTCATTCGTTTGCCACGCTAATTCCCGGTGGATTTAGCGGCCCAGCTGGACTGGCCGCCGGTCTGAACGCTCTGTTCGTGGCCGATAGCGAGAATAACCGTATTGTGCGGATAGATATAGAGAACGACGGTGATGGCGATGGCCAGTCTGATCAGTTTGAGGAGAATCTGATAGTTACAGATGGTGGTAACAATCAGGTAATTCGCATATACGAGGATGGCTACCGTCAGGTTTTATCTGACAATGGGACGGGCGGCGGACCATCATTCATTCAGCTCAGGGACATATCTATTGAACCAAGTGGATCATATCTGGTTACAGATTCCGGATATCCGGGAGTATTGAGAGTAGATCGAGATTCAGGTGACCGGTCTATGGTATCGGATGAGTCCGGTAACTTCGGAGCGGGTGTTCCGTTGACCAACATAGACCGAATTACAATCGGAAATGACGGGGCTATTTACGTGACTGTGGGATTTGACCACCCGGGTTTCGATCCGTTCCCTGCTCTACTGCGCATCGACCCGAATTCGGGGGATCGTAATATCCTCTCGGGACTCGATGAGAGTGGGCTCGAAATAGGTTCAGGTGGCGTGGGCACGTTTTTCGGTGATCCCTCGGACATCGACTTCAACAAGTTGACCGGTCACATTTTCGTGACAGATCTATTTGGTTCTTCGGTGTTCAGCGTCGATCCATTTGATCCGACTCCAGAATCCCCTAGTGGAAACCGAGTTCTGCAGGTACACAATTCACAAGGCACGGGTACCGCTCTCGTCGAGCCAGTCGCTTTAGCGCTGTGGGAAAACAATGTACTGATGCTCGATACGGACAGTTCACACGATAATGGCGCCGTACTAGTGGCCGACCTGAACAGTAACGGGGACCGAAGTGTTTTTTCCTCGGATGGTCAGGGCCACGACTTTGTGAACGCCGTCGATGTAGTGGCTGGATTCAACAGAGGATTTGTGGCAGATGCCGGGCATCAGGCCATAGTAGAGATCGAAGGCGGTGATCCAGGGCAGAATCCAAACTGGGGCCAGCGGACCATTTATTCCAGATTCAACGAGGTAGGTGACGGTCCGGGATTCAACCAGTTATCCGGTATGGTCCTTGAGTCAATAGAGATATTCAATGGAATAATGCTAACTACCAATGAGGTATTTGCAGACCAGGGTGATATTGCCCGTATTCCGATCAAGCTAGAGAATCCGACCGACCAGTACATCGGTGGCCTCCAGGGCACGCTGCGCATAGATAATCCATCACTTGCAACGGTGGTCGGCGTGGAGGATACCCTCTCCATCCCTGGGTTTAGTGTGTCCGTTGCACTTACAGACAGTTCCATTCATTTTGTAGTGTTTAGCGTGTCTGGCGATTCCATAGCTCCGACCGATGGCGAAGACGGTATATGCATCGCCACGTTGCTCGTACACATGGAGGACGGCAACCTGAACGAGGAGACCCAGCTTTCATTCTCAAGTATAGTCGTTGGGAACGCGCAAGGGGAGCAACAGGCAGTCGGTGTGCGAAACGGCCGTGTCCAGTATAAATACTCAGGGGACATGAATCTTGATGACGATATAAACGTGCTCGATGCCGTGATACTAGTCAGAGGCATCCTTGACGATTCTATCGGATATACCATGCGTACACTGGCGGATCACAATTCGGACAATGAGGTAAATGTCGAGGATGTGGTCAGTGTGGTAAACGAGATTCTCGACATTCTCGTCGAGACGCCTGGCAAGCCTGTGGCGAGCGGTCCAGTAGCCGTCAACATGGGAGAGTTGGTCACACTTGAAGATGGCCAGACGGCAATTCCCATACATTTGAACACAAGTGGTCTCATCGCAGGGGCTCAGGCTGAGTTCACATACGATCCAGCAGGTCTTGAAATTGGTACGCCGCAGTTCGGAGGCGCCACGGGAGGAATGGCCTTCGACTACCGGATCGAAGATGGTAAGATGCGTGTCATCGTTTATAGTCTTTTGGCAGACCAGGGCCTCGGAGTCGGCGATGTCCCCATGATGCTGATCCCGGTTACCCCTCTGGTTGACGGCACACAGTTATCATTGACACAATTGATCGTGGTCGAGCGAAATGCCGGCACCGCTCTGGTTAATTTCGGCGTCGTGACCCAGTCTCTCGCGAAATCGGCTGACCTGCCGACTACCTTCGCATTGACCGGCAATCGTCCGAATCCGTTCAATCCGAGCACGACAATTGCCTACGAAGTTCCCCGGCAGGCGCACATGACGCTCACGGTGTACAATATCCTCGGCCAGGAAGTGATTCGTCTGGTGGATGAAGTCAAGCCAGCCGGTCGCTATTCTGTAGTCTGGAATGGGACCAATGTTCGAGGTCAGGGCGTGGCCAGTGGCGTATACATGTATCGACTGAGCAGCAGCACTGGTTTCAGAGACGCCCAGCGCATGATCCTGCTCAAGTAGAAAAGTACATCTGCTCTAGTTGCAGGCCGTGGGGACGCCGCGGGATGTGGATTTTCTCGTTGATGTTTGCGAGTGGAATCTATATACATCCCGGGCGTCCCTTTTTCTATTGTAACGAATCCCACACAGAGGAGCCCGTCTATGTCAACTGTCGCTGCAGATCGCCCCCACCTGACCGTGGATGGAGCGACCGAGTTAGTGGGCCGGCTATACGGAATCCACCTTCAGAGCTGCGTTTCCCTGCCCAGCGAACGAGATCAGAACTTCCATCTTGGCACGGATACGAACGAGTCATTCGTGCTCAAAATATCAAGCGCGGCCGAAGACAGGTCGATTCTCGATCTCCAACACCAGGCCATGGAGGTATTGGGAAAAGAGCACCAGACCGGCATCTGGCCATCGGTGACTGCGACGAGCGAGGGTGAGAGCATCGGCGAAATCCTCGGTGAAGGGGGGGGGGCTCACATGGTCCGCCTACTCACATATGTCCCCGGTATCCCACTCGCAGAGACGAATCCCCATACAAAGTCACTGCTCAACGATCTGGGTGAATTTCTCGGTGGTGTTACAGGGGCTTTGACAGGTTTCACACATACAGCCACGCAGCGATCCCTAAAGTGGAACATCGATAACGGTCCCGAAGTGGTACGGGAAGGACTGCAGGATATTTCGGATCCAGATAAACGGGAATTGGTCGCGGGATTTCTTCGCAGGTACGAAGATGAGGTAGTACCAGGCCTATCGTCGCTTCGCAGAAGCGTGATACATAATGACGCCAACGATCACAACGTGCTGATCGGTGACGCCCGGCAAAACAAGACTGAAACATGGGAGAAGATCGTGGTTGGATTGATCGATTTCGGCGACATGGTCGAATCGTATACCATTGCTGAGTTAGCAGTGGCGCTCGCCTATGTCATGCTGGGCAAATCGGATCCTCTGGCTGCGGCTGCGAGCGTGGTCGAGGGGTACCATCGTGAATTTGAACTTACCGAGCTTGAGATCAGGCTCCTGTATCATATGGCATGCATGCGGATCTGCATGAGTGTCGCTATTTCTGCCTCCCAGCAGAGAGACGAACCGGACAATCAATACCTTTCGGTGAGCGAGAGTACGGGATGGGAGTTGTTGCAGCATCTTGAAAGCCTGCCGGCGAATATGGCCCAGTACGTATTCCGTGACGCCTGCGGTTTGCCTCCCTGCACTCAGACTGCGCAAATCATGAGTTATCTCAACAGTTGCCGTGGAGCATTTGCACCGGTAATGGGGCCCGATTACGACCTGCGAGAGTCTCTCGTATTCGATTTAAGTATCGGCAGCCTTGAACTGTCCTTGTTAAAGGATCGCCACGATGTTCACGAGTTAACGGACGATCTGTTTGGTCGTATGCGTGCTGCTGGAGCCGAGGTCGGTATCGGCAGGTATAATGAGGCCAGGCAAGTGTATACGGCGGATCAATTTGCGGTGGATAGCGATGAAATGCCCGAGACAAGGACCATTCATCTAGGGATCGATCTTTTTCTTCCGGCAGAATCCCCGGTCTATGCGCCGCTTGACGGCATCGTTCACAGCTATCGTAACAATACGGACCCTCTGGACTACGGTCCTACGATCATACTCGAGCATCGTACCGAGGGCAATGTACCGTTTTATACACTCTATGGTCATCTTGCGATTAAGTCTCTTGATGGCAAGTCGAAGGGGATGGCCGTTCAGAAAGGTGATTTGATTGGCTGGCTGGGTGACTACACAGTGAACGGGGGGTGGCCTCCCCACCTACACTTTCAGATCGTAACAGATATGTTGGGAAGAGAAGGTGAATTCCCCGGGGTTGGCGCCGCCAGTCGCCGGCAGATCTGGTTGAACCTGGCGCCAGGCCCCAACGTGATCGTGGGTGTTCCAGAGGATCGTTTTCCCCCGGAGGAACGTACGAAGGCGGACCTGTTGCGGTCTCGGCAACGCCACTTAGGTAGGTCGCTGAGTATTTCGTACGAAACTCCATTAGAGATTTTACGTGGAGCCGGCCAGTATCTTTTCGACGAGGTCGGGCATGGTTATCTGGACGCCGTAAACAACGTGCCCCATGTGGGGCATTGCCACCCGCGCGTGGTACAAGCTGGCCAAAGGCAGGCGGCAGTACTGAATACTAATACCAGATATCTGCACCAAAGCCTCGTGCAATACGCCGAACGTCTTTGTGGAACCATGCCACCCGATCTGAATGTCTGCTTTCTCGTTAATTCGGGCAGCGAGGCCAATGATCTCGCGCTGCGCATGGCAAGAGCCTATACGGGACGGCGCGATATGATCGTAGTCGACGGAGCCTACCATGGCAATCTGACCTCGCTGATCGAACTCAGCCCCTACAAATTTGACGGTCCGGGGGGGCAGGGATTACCAGCGCGGGTTCACAAAGCACTTATGCCAGACCCGTACCGGGGTCGTTTCAAAGGCTACAGCCGCCAGGCCGCCGAATCCTATGCGGACGACGTGCAGACAGCCATCAATCAGATACACCAACAGGCCAGGGAGCTGTGCGGCTTTATAGCGGAGTCGATCCTGGGATGTGGCGGTCAGGTCGTGTTACCCGACGGTTATCTCGACGCTACCTATCACATGGTTAGAGAGGCAGGTGGGGTATGCATCGCGGATGAGGTCCAGGTGGGCTTCGGAAGACCAGGCAGTCACTTTTGGGGTTTCGAGTCCCAGAATGTAGTGCCCGATATCGTCACCCTTGGTAAACCTATAGGTAACGGCCATCCCCTGGGTGCCGTGGTCACCACAGAAGCGATCGCCGATGCGTTTGCCAACGGGATGGAATACTTCAACACTTTTGGGGGTAATGCCGTCTCCTGCGCCATAGGAACAGCCGTTCTGGATGTGGTACAGGACGAGCACCTCCAGCAGAACGCCCTGCACGTCGGCAACCACATGATTGATGGACTGCGTGGCCTGATGGCGAAGCATGAGATCATTGGTGATGTGCGAGGGCTTGGGCTTTTTGTGGGAGCTGAGTTGGTACTGGATCGGAGTAGCCAGGAGCCGGCAGGCGAGCAGGCTTCCTATGTGGCAAACAGGATGAAGGACCATGGGATATTGATCAGCACAGATGGGCCCCTGCATAACGTACTTAAGATAAAGCCGCCTATGGTATTTAGTGAGGCAAACGCCGATCGGCTGGTTGCGACACTGGCCAAAATCCTGCATGAAGATTTTGTGCAGATTTAGAAAGCGGGTCCCGGTCTTACTTTTTTCTGGCCGACCTCAGGAAATCGTATCAGATTCAGCAACACACGATACTCCTGAAAGAACAGTGATACCGAGATCTATTTCAATAGTTTGCCCTTCTTCCAAAGGGAGGAATACATGCAGGATTTCGATCTGGACCGACGTGTCTTCTTTGCAAAACTCGGCGGGGCTGCTGCCGTAGCCGCCATGGCGCCAGAAGCACTGGCGGAAGCGCTGGAGCACGAGATGATTGATCAGTTGGGGATGATTACCCAGGCTGACAGTCAACAGCAGAACCAGCCTCGTGAATCGAGAGAGCACTTTCGCAAAGGCGTTGGCCATGTATTCGACGACCGAATGCAAAAGTTCAAGGATCTGCCTGATAAGCCGACCCTCGCAGATTTCTTTGAATGTCGTTTCTCGCGCAGTACACAGCGGCATTGCCTGCAGAGCGCCCATCATGCACTAACAACCGATCAGCCCGAGCGTACGGTGATGGCATGTCTGGTTCATGACATCGTGCTGAATCTGGCAAAACCCGATCATGGATGGTGGGGCGCTCAGCTCATCGAACCTTACGTAGACGAGAGGATATCATGGGGAATCCGTTATCATCAGGCTTTGCGGTTCTACCCGGATGATGAGGTGGGGTACGAATATC
>JABIQT010000747.1 GCA_018667995.1 Candidatus Latescibacterota bacterium | reverse complement strand
CATGGAACTTGTGGACGGCCGTGATTTCGATCGTAGTCTTACCACTGATCCCACGAGTTCGGTGCTTGTCAACGAATCCCTGGTGAAGGAGTTCGGGCTTGAGACGCCTATCGGGCACAAGCTCAATGGCTGGGCCACTTGGTTTATGAAGGAGCCTCCTACAATAGTTGGAGTGGTGCGGGATTTCAATTTCGAATCTCTACACGAACCGGTTCGGCCAGCTGTATTGACCATGCATCCTGAATACCACGGAGGCATTGGTGCGATTCTCGTCAAGATGAAATCCGGCAATCTGTCAGAGACCATGGAGTTGCTGGAAGAAGAATGGCGCGGTGTAGCACCTGACTCACCGTTCTCTTTTTCGTTCCTGGAAGACGATATTGCCAATCAGTACCAAGCGGAGAGACGCTGGGCACAGATTATCGGATATGCCTCCGGCCTGGCCATTTTGATCGCTTGTCTCGGATTGTTTGGTCTGGCCACACTTTCTGTTACAAACCGAACTCGCGAAATAGGCATACGTAAGATTCTCGGTGCATCGGTACCCGGAATGCTCATGTTGATATCGAAGGATTTCGTCAAGCTGGTCACTCTTGCAGCTGTGTGCTCGTGGCCCCTGGCGTTCCTGACCATTGACCAATGGCTTATGGCATTCACCTATAGGATTGAAATCGGTCCTGCGACCTTTTTTATAGCCTCGGTTTCCGCCGTTCTGATTGCACTTGGCACGCTTAGTTACCAGGCTATTCGAGCTGCCATAGCAAATCCCGTCCAATCCATGCGCTACGAGTGAGGCACCTGAATGCTGCGATGCGCATCCTCTTGAATGATATTCGGGATTGCGGGAAATCGAGGTCAGAGACTCTGGTCGTGAATAACGATGACAGATCTGGTCCGCTCTTTCCCCAGTATTTCATCTACACGAATGCGGCATACCTACCGGTTCCTGCCATCAATCATGACGCAAGGCCGTTGTAGGATCGACTTTGGTCGCACGAAGGGCGGGGATGTAGATCGCGACGAGTGCGGCAAGCGCGAATCCGACAATAACACCCAGGAAAACCAGTGGATCCGTGGGGCTGACATTATACAACAGACTGCCAAGGCCCCCCGCAAGAGCGAAAGCTATTGCGGTACCGATGACAAGTCCTAACTCCGTAGATGCCTATCCCGGCAAGTACGGCTGTGAGAATGCTGAAGCTCCTGAGAAGGGTCATTTCCATCCGCTGTGGCTGTAGTAGATAGCCGAAGTGCTGCTCCCACGAGATTATTCTGCCACAGTTCCTGTTCCATCAATCGGGATGTTCGTAGCACCGTCCGGCACGCTCTATCAACCCCCGATTGGTCCGCCTCTTACCTATTCGTTGTCGAAGCTTTCCGGGCTTCTTACAGGAAGAGAGAGCTAATCCACCCCGAAAAACAATCTTCACCACCCGCCACTCTTCGGGCGGCAGAATATCCTGCCATGCTGGAGCACGATCTAACCGCCTATACGCTCCCGGGGCAGAAACCGCCGCAGGGCGTCTGGAAGCAGGCCCATGACAGATTCTTCGATGAGCCGACGGTGGCGTTGATATTGCACGCCCAGAAAGATGATGCCCATACCGAGCCCGGAGAGGGCCAAGGGGAATATCAATGAGTCCCGGTACAGAGACGCAAGGTGCGCGAGATAGACGAACACTCCGAGCGTTCCAAAACCGAAGAAGATCCGACGGCTCAGCAGGATGGCACAACACATCAGTGACAGATTTATTATTAAATATACGAACTCTCCGAACTCAGTTTCGAATCTCATGAACGTCAATCCAGCCCAGAGCGCGTAAAGTCCACCGGGATATATCCAGAACGAGTAGTCCTCTTTGGTGCGACGGTCCAGGAGGTAGGCTCCCACGAGCAAGGCGAGGCCGAAGCCTATGGCTGTCCACTGTATGTATAATTCTGTTAGCTGTGGTTGTCCCATGGCATACGAAACCACGTCTAGCGTCAGAGCCCACAGAAATGCCATGACTGGTATGGTCAGAAAAGGGCAGCGAACATATCGCAAGGTGATTAAGCCCACCGCAATAGTCGCGAACTCCAGAGGATATCGATAGAGGCGTACTTCTGGACTTACCCAACCCGAAAAACCTGGAACGGTCTGTGGCCAGAATCCCGTGGTCCGTTCTATCCCGTACATTATGAGGGGCGTCATGCAGACAGCCAGGGAATACAGCAGTCCTCCAGGTATCCTGAATCCTGGTTTATTCCATAGATGCTTTCCGGCCAGGATGAATAGACATCCATAGGCACTCGCTGTAACGAGAATACCGCTGTCGGAATACCGATCCCAAGCCTCGGTCATGAACCAAGTCATCGCGGAAATCACAATCAGCGCGCCGAGGTAATAGACCAGGTGTACGAGGTTGAAGCCGGGGCGGTCCTCAATGCGGGCCTCGAATGCGGTCCAGAGATCATCACTCTGGCTTGGGGTTAGAAACTTCTGAGAGACGGCCCATTCGAAATCTGATCTCGAGATTTGCATGGTACCTCCATTCGTGGTTGGTCGCGCATGCTTCATGATGTTCTGCTCGTGTGATGATCTTGCTTGATTCCGGTTACTGACAGTCGATGCAACCGGATAATCGGTATCTGTAGGAACGAACGAATCAAGAACTTAACAGTGTTAAGTAGTCGCGCAAAAAAAAGCACGCTGCCGGGGGACACTTACTATGTTTGTGCCTTCAATCCATCAATCATAATGTCTATAGCGGTATTGATCAGCGTGTTCTTGTCAACCCAGGGAAAGTCTGGATATGAAATCAATAAAGAGGTTACGCCATGCATGGCACCCCAAAGGGCCTGCCCTGTGGTTTCCACATCTACGGGACGGAACTGCTTCTGCTCGATACATTCATTCACCATGGCCCGCAGGTAACGAAAGGCTCTCTCGCCAGCGGAGCCTTCTGTCAGGCGGAGTCCCTCCTGATATAGGGGACGCTTGATAAAAGTCAGATCGTAATCCTTCGGATGCTCAAGGCCGAAGGCCACATAGCTCTGAGCACTCTTTCTCAGTATCGTGATGGCGTCCCCTCCTTCCTTGCTGAGCCCTTCGAGCGTATTTAATAAGCGCTGTAACGTCTCTTCGGATATAGCGCCCAGCAGCTCCGCCTTATTCCTGAAGTGCAGGTAAATAGTCGTCGGTGAGTACTCGATCCTATCAGCCACTTTCCTCATGGAGACGTTCTCATAGCCTTCGGTGACGAATAGATGCCTGGCCGCATCAAGAATCTGTCGTCGGAGATCTTCTTTGTTGCGTGCTTTTCGTTCCTGAATACCCATATTCTTGACTCGCCAAAGGTTGGTTTAAATAAGTTAACAGTGTTAAGTATAATAACGTTTTTTGTTAGGTCAAGTGATTTCTTCTTAAAACTTTGCGAACATGCTGCGCGAAACAGACAGTGGCGTTGGGCTCGTCATGCAATGACACATCTTTACAGACGACAACCGAAGCAGAATGCCGATCCCTGGCAAGTCTGGCCTTCGAGTGGACGTGACGTACTAACCTGTCATACTTTGACACGTACGCCCGGTTTTATGTATCTTCTCTGAGATGGCAGATCAGAACTGATTGCAGCTTTGAGTAAGCAGGTTTGCCACCGCCGTAGTTTCAGTCCGATTCAGGGCTGGCAGGGCACGTCATTGGTCAGAGTTTTTATACACGAACGGCTTGGTCTCGATTGTGACTATTCTGCCTATGTCCGATTGAGGGCGGTAGATCTGGCTTTGAGACGGACGACGTTTCCGTATAACCATCCACCGAGAAACGCCACACTAATTTCGAGGATTATTCACCAGGTGCAACCAGACGAGACCATCGGCCATTACCGAATAATCAGCCCCCTCGGCGTTGGCGGTATGGGGGAAGTATACCTCGTTGAGGATACCAAGCTAAACCGGCAGGTCGCCATAAAAGTGCTGCCGCTTTCGCTCCGTAACGACCCCAATCGTTTAGCCCGTTTCCGGCGAGAGGCGAAGGCTGCAGCGAGTCTGAAGCATCTCAATATTGCCACGATTCATTCTCTGGAGCAATCTGGTGACGTCCTCTTCATCGTGATGGAACATGTCGAGGGCCAGACTCTATCCCATCACATCCCATCTTCCGGAATGGATCTCGATACGTTCTTTGCCACGTTCATTCCATTGTCGGACGCCCTGGCACATGCGCACGCTCGCGGCCGCATTCATCGTGATCTGAAGCCCAGTAATATCATGATTACTCCCGACGGTACCCCCAAGATCCTTGATTTTGGCTTGGCGAGGATAGAAGAACATGGTCTGGAGACTTCTGAGGCGGCGCCGGAGAAACCTGCTGTCAGCCTGTCGGATCGCAGCAAGATGCCGGCCGCCCCCAAGAATCCTGTCCAGTTGGAAGGGGATGAGGCTCCGACTGTGACCCTTGGCCCTATCGGGGAGGACGACGATGCGCTTTCCAGTGTATCACTTGGGGGATCATTTCTCGGCACACCTGCTTACATGACACCCGAGCAGATCGAAGGCAAAAAGGTCGATACTCGCACAGACCTTTTCTCATTCGGTGTCGTGATGTTCGAAGCGCTAACGGGAGAGCGCCCCTACAAGGGCGCGACCATGGATGTTCTGCTAAGACAGATCCTGAGCATAAATCCGGTCATTGTACGTATACTTCGAAGTGACAAGACGCCATACGAACTTCTGCGGATCGTGCAGAAGTGCCTGGCGAAGGATCGAGAGAGGCGATATCAAACGGCAAAGGACTTGCACATCGATCTGTTGACTGCCCAGCAGGAGATAGCAGCGGGAATGGTCCCGGTGGATGCGCGTACCGTTGCCAAGAGCTCTATCGCAATCTGGCGGAAGCCTATGGCGATTTTGGGTATAGCTACCGTCAGTCTTCTATGCGCGATCGGAGCATGGTTTCTCAAGCCGGTGCCAGATCTCGAAGCACCGTTACGCAAGTTCACTATTCCGGATATTGCCCTGTCGCGGAGTGTGTCGGGATATGATGCGACCATTTCGCCTGACGGCACAATGATAGCTTATCTGGATGTGACCAGCAGTCGTATTTGGATCCGTGACATGGACCGAATTACACCTCGCGAAATGGTAGATAGTCGGGGTGCCAACAGGCTATTCTGGTCACCCGACAGCGATTTTCTGGGCTATTGGATAGGCAACACGCTAAGGAAGATCCCAACACGCGGGGGGCGCAGCACGGTGATTCTGGAAAACGCCTCCGGCGGTAGCTCCAGTTGGGCAACCTGGGGGCACGATGGGACCATCGTCTACTCAAGTCCGGGTGGGCTCATGCGTGTATCTGATCAGGGAGGCGACCCGGTCTTGCTGATGCAACAGGAGATGACGCGAGACTGGTCGAGCTTACATCATCCGGTTTTTCTCCCGGACGGTGGGATTGTGTTCACCGCAAAAGAGAGTGATGGCACCTTTACACTGGTCGCATATCACGGTGGTCGTGGCATCCAGACTTCGGTTTTCCGAAGTGATTTACGTTTATTCAATGCCGTATACTCGTCCAGTGGCCACCTACTCTATCAGAATGGCGACTCAATCCAAGCGCTGCGATTTTCCCAGGAATCCCTGACGGCTGAGGGCGATCCCTTCCTGGTGACCCGCTGGGCTAGCGCGCCGCAGGTATCAAGTGAGGGCACGCTGATATATGTCCAGGCATCGCCTCCTCGTCAAAATCCTCCGCGCCAACTGGTGTGGGTAGGCCGAACTGGCGCAATTCTCGACACCGTCAACCGGTCTTGGGGCGAATTGGGAGGACCACAGCTGTCTCCGGACGGTAGCCAGGTCGTGGCAACGGCTACAGTGAACGGCAATACGGACCTCTGGCGGATAAAGTTGAACGGAGAAAACGTCCGCCAGTTGACTACTACTCCTTCCTGGGATGGACATGCCATTTGGGCTCCTGGGGGAGATCGGCTCGCATTCAGTTCCGATAGATACGGCGTCT
>JABIQT010000298.1 GCA_018667995.1 Candidatus Latescibacterota bacterium | reverse complement strand
CGCGTTCCCATGACTCCCGAACAGGAGGCCCTGTTTGGGATCGATAAGTTGAACGTGCCGCGATCTGATCTACCTGCCATCACTCATGTTGACTATTCTGCACGAATTCAAACGGTAACTCAAGAATCCAACCCAAGGTATTACCCGCTCATCAAAGCCTTCGAGGAATTGACCGGATCGGGCGTGATTATTAACACCAGTTTCAACGTCCGAAGTGAACCCATTGTCTGCACACCTGAAGACGCCTACAGGTGCTTCATGCGTTCGGACATGGATTATCTGGTACTCGAAAACCATGTTCTTGATAAGACGACCCAGCCCAAATGGCACGAACAGGAAGACTGGAAAACCCAGTTCGAGCTAGATTAGTGAAACGCCGCCGCGCCAACGGATAACACAGGAACGCCATGTCTGAACCTGAAACACCGGAAACCACTCCTAAGCAGCTGCGACAGTTCGGCCTCCTAGTCGGCACCATACTGATTCTTATCGGTTCCTACTGGTGGTTCTACCGGGACATATTCGAGTCGGCCCGTGTCGTCGTACTCGCCATCGGCTGCTTCTTGTTCGTGTTCGGCCTGGTTCTTCCGATCATCCTGAAGCCAATCTACCGGGCATGGATGGCACTGGCACACGTACTGGCCTGGGTCAACACGCGGATTATTATCAGTTTGATATTCTTCCTGGTGATAACGCCAATTGGATTTTTGCTGCGTCTGTTCAAAGGCGACATTTTGAGCGAGAAATTTCATTCCGAGGACGAGACCTATTGGTCCGATACGGAGCGGCCTGAGTCCGTGAAGGAACACTGCGAACGGCAATTTTAAGGAGAAATCAGTGTGGCTTTTCTAAGTAAGCTGTCCATCTTCGCCGAACTCTGGGCATTCATGAAGGTTCGGAAGAAATGGTGGCTGGCACCGATTCTGGTCATGTTGATTCTGCTAAGTACCTTGATTGTTATGACTCAAGGTTCCGCACTGGCGCCATTTATCTACACCTTATTCTAAAACTCCCAGGAGCGTAAATTATGTGGCCGAAGATAAAGGCTGCGATTGGTATAACGGTGGCAGCCCTCATGCTGGCATCTGTGACCATCGTACACCCCAAATGGGTGACCGACAACATACTCATGAAGCTGATAAGTCTTCCGGAGCCGGTAGCCGAACGTACCATCGCCAACGATCAGTCGCTGGGTTCTGTAATAGAGATGGTGGACGGCGAATCCATCCGCGATGCAGTTAAAACACTGTCGTCGTTTGAGTCGCGCGTTGTGGGGTATGAAGGTGATAGACAAGCGGCGGAATTCGTCCAAAACCGATTTGAGCAGATCGGGCTCGAAGATATTAGAGTCGATACCTTCAACGTTACAGTGCCTATAGATGAAGGCGCGGAATTGAGTGTAGACGATCAGAAAGTTGCGCTCTTTTCCCTGTGGCCGAATCACGTTCGCACGTCTACCACACCTAAGGATGGACTCAGCGGCCCGCTCATTTATGCCAAGAAGGGCGACTTCAGGGATTTCAATGGCTTCCCCGTCAACGGCAGTATCGTTCTCATGGATTTTGATAGTAAGGATAATATGATCAACGCCCGAATGCTGGGCGCCAAAGCCATCATATTCTTCGATAACGGCTTAGTCAGTCGTGGCGAAGCGGAAACGAAGTTCCTGGGTCTGCCATTGAACATTCCACGGTACTGGGTCGACAAAGAAGATGCTCAGATGCTCCTTGCACTGGCAGAGCCAGGAACGCAGCAAGTCACTGTTAACGCACGGATGGAGTGGGAAACGGTCGAAAGCAAGAATATCTACGGATGGATTCCCGGTATTGATGAAGAGATTCCGGGGGCCAAAGGTGACAAGACGAAATGGAAGGACCACATCATTGTTGTAGAGTCCTTCTACGACGCGATGTCTGTGGTGCCTGCTCGAGCACCAGGCGCCGAAAACGCCACGGGCGTGGCCGCGCTCTTCGAGATCGCCAAAGCGGTAAAATCCTATAAGCCCAAATACACGGTGGTGGTCCTGGCCACATCGGGACATTTTATGGGTCTCGAGGGTGTAAACAATTGGCTGTATCGCCATGGACGCGTAAGCACACATTTCATGGATAAAATACCTGAGAATGATAAGATTGATTTCGATGTCTTCTTTGGTATCGATCTATCCAGCCACAGTGACAAGGTCGGGAGTTTCTGTTTCGGTACCTTTAACAACAGCGGATGGGCTACGGATCATTACATAAAGAACATCTTTGCACCATACTCCCGAAAGTTCGGTACGTACATACAGGAAGCGTTCGGCGCGGGAGCGGACTCATTGCGCTACGTCAATGCCATTGTGCCACCACAGCGTACATGGAAAGACTTCATGCCCGTCGCAATCGGCCTCGACAATGAGGCCGTTCGCTCGTTCGGTAAGAAAGGCATGTCCTTTGTCACACCCAATGGGATACGGGAACGCATAGATACTCCGGTGGATCGTTTTGAGTCGGTCGATATCGAGAACGTTACGGAACAGGCAAAGTCTCTGGCCGTAATGATCGCACGTGCCACCTCAGACGCCGAACTTTTCGAGGAGACCAAGCTACGGATTCAAGATACCGCCCACGATATGTCTGGAACCGTATACGAATTCGACAGAGATGTGAATTTCTTTGTTCCTAAGAAACCCATCCCCGGGGCGTTGGTTACCTATTTCAAGGGGATTTCTGACGCAGGTGTGCGTGGTATAATGGTGACTAAGGCGGATTCGCTGGGGCAGTTTTCATTCACTCCCCTTCGGTCCACCGGAAGTATCGGACTGCGGTCCTATGCGCTTGATGATGAGGGTGAGATCATCTATGCGCCCGATTATGGCCAGGAAGGCGACAAGACATATCCCCTCGACGCGGCAAGTGGTGGCTGGGAAAATTCGACTATGCAGATCGTATTTCCGGCACGATCGCTGGACATCTACGAGATAATAGACTCACGCTATCTGACGGCACTCGACAACCTGACCATATTGGGCACGGACGACTCGGAACCGCAATGGTACGGTCACAGCTACATACCAGGGCAGAGCGCCTGGGAGGGAAGAACGGTTCCTGCGGCGGTAGTCTTTGCTAAACCCGGACAGAGACTGAAAATGCTTATGGGAACCAGTCTCTTCGGCGTGAAGTTTCTGCTGACAAACGCTCCAGACGAACTGCTTGAAACTCCGGTGGAACCGTCCGACGTGGACCTTGACCTGCTGGCAAGAGCTCAGGGCAACGGATATCTCGTGGATGAAGGGCTTATCGTCAATCCGTCCTATCAAGGCGCGAAAGATATGTGGGTCGTCGATGATGCCAGACTAAAGCAACTGGCACGGTTCGGCGTCGAAAACGAACGTATAGCGCAATTGCACGGTGATGCCCGTGTGAACCTGCTCGCAGCACAGGGGCATCTCGCCAACATGCAGTACGACAAGTTCATGGACTCCGCGCGGCGCGCCTGGGGCTTGGAGGCACGCGGTTACCCGGACGTGAAGGCCACCGCCGATGATACGGTCAAAGGCGTCATCTTCTATTTCATACTCCTGATTCCTTTTTCGTTCTTCATGGAACGTCTGATATTTGGCTTCTCGACGATTAACAAGCGTATCATGGGTTTCTCCATCTTTTTCGTGCTTGTTTTCCTGATTCTGCAGCTGATCCATCCGGCATTTAAACTCAGTACATCGCCCTATGTCATTTTTCTTGCCTTCGTGATCTTTGCCCTCGGCACGATCGTGCTGGTCATCATCCTTTCAAAGTTCAATCTAGAAGTGCAGAAGATGAAGAGCGCCTCCACTGGTATGCATGAAGCCGATATCGGTCGCCTGAGCGCCACGGCAGTAGCACTTTCTCTCGGCGTTTCAAATCTTCGTAAGAGGAAAATGCGAACGTTCCTGACGGCGGTTACGATCACCCTGCTGACCTTCACAGTGCTCTCGTTTACCTCAATTACCACATCGCTACAGTACTACAGACTCGAGCGTGACAACGCCCCAACCTACGAGGGATCTCTCGTACGCGATCGTAACTGGAAGGGATTGCAGCCGTCCGTCTATGATTACCTCAAGAGCGCCTTTCAGGATAAGGCCACACTCATACCCCGAGCATGGTTTATGTCTCAGGTGAAGGGCGAAAAAGGATTCTTTGCCTTCAATTCTTCCAAATCGTCCCGGGAGAGCTACGTAAACAGTATCCTTGGATTGAGCCCCGATGAACCGAAAGCCACACGACTGGACGAATATCTTCTTGGTGGACGATGGTTTGAACCGGGAGAACGAAATGCGGTGATACTTCCGGATGACGTCGCCGAGGTCGTAGGACTCACGCCCTCGGATGTGGATTCGTCCTATGTGGAGATGTTTGGCCTCGAACTGAAGGTTGTCGGTATCATCGACTCACGCCGATTCAACCAGCTAAAGGACTTGGACGACGAGAAACTGACACCGGTGGATTTGGTTCAGGAAAAGGGCAAAATTGCTCAACGCATCGGTGAAGATCCCCGAATGCAGGGTGAATCACCACCAGAAGCATTTATCCATCTCGAGTCAAATAATGTCATGATTTTACCATTTGACACAGTGATGGAGCTCGAGGGGCAGATGGCATCCGTCGTAATTACAGACTTTCGTGACGAGAACGGCCAATCCAATACCGGATTCGACAAGGAAATCGAGGACTTCCTGT
The DNA here is from genome assembly GCA_018667995.1 of Candidatus Latescibacterota bacterium. GTDB lineage: Bacteria > JAAXHH01 > JAAXHH01 > JAAXHH01 > JABIQT01 > JABIQT01. The sequence continues at coordinate 1,408 of JABIQT010000298.1, read as the reverse complement.
CGCGAGTCGCTATGACTCTGTTTGTCGGGAAAGATGACAAGGTCCATGTCTACAGTTCCATTGGTTCTACCTCTATCGGTGGTGCGTCCAATTTTCTGATTCCAATTCTCGTGGCGGCCATGATCGTACTGAACACGATGATGGGGGCTGTCCATGAGAGATTTCGAGAAATCAGCGTATACAGCTCCGTAGGACTAGCGCCGAGTCATATCGCCGCATTATTTCTCGCTGAATCGTCCGTGTTTGCCACGGTGGGAGCCGTGTTAGGATATCTGGGCGGTCAATCGCTTACGCTCCTGCTTGTGAACACAGACCTCATGACCGGACTCTCCCTCAACTACTCCTCCCTTTCGGCCATTTGGTCAGCGGTGGTAGTTATGGCTACGGTATTCCTCTCCACCGCCTATCCTGCGAAAAAAGCTGCTGATATGGCGGTACCAGACGTGGGGCGTGAGTGGAAATTCCCCGAACCTGACGGGGATGATTGGCGCTTTGACTTTCCGTTTACAATTGGCAGTGTGGAAGTTCTCGGAATGTATGCATACCTGACCCGAGTATTCGAGTCATACGAAGAGGGTTCTCTTGGTGCCTTTGTGACAGAAAACGTACAATTGAGTTGTAGCGAGGCAAACGGTCAGCGTTCCTACGATATATCAATGATGACCTGGCTGGCACCGTATGATCTAGGAATAAGTCAGCGGGTAACGCTAAATGCGTCCCCGGCGGAGGCAGAACACGCGCTCTATGCTGTCATGGTCGACATCCACCGCGAAAGTGGTGATGTGGCCTCATGGCAGAGAATCAACCGTCGATTTTTGAGTGTGCTCCGTAAACGTTTTCTCGTCTGGCGAACCCTCTCGCAGGAGTTGAAAGATCAATATGCGGTAACGGGGGCCGAAATCCTTGAATTGAGGACCACGAAAGAGGAAGTCGTCGTATGAAGTTCGCCATTTGTAACGAAATGTTCGAGAAGCAGCCGCTGGAAGAGGTGTTTCGTATTGCTGCGGAAATCGGCTATGACGGTGTGGAAATTGCCCCCTTCACCTTGGCGAATGCTGTGACTGATATCGATCCGGCAAGGCGAAAGGAAATCAGACAGCTGGCGGCTTCGTTCGACTTGGATATCACAGGGATACATTGGCTGTTCATCAGCCCGTCCGGTCTGTATCTGAATCACGCGGACGATGAGACCAGGAGACGCACCCAGGATTATCTTTGTGAACTGATCAAGTTCTGTGGAGATATTGGGGGAAGCGTCATGGTGGTAGGTTCGCCCAAGCAGCGTGATATTCTGCCGAACGAGTCACTCACAGCCACATGGGACCGAACCAAACGCGTTTTCGAAGCCTGTCTCCCCTTAGCGATGCAATGTGGTGTGACCATCTGCCTGGAACCCCTCGATCACCTG
>JABIQT010000804.1 GCA_018667995.1 Candidatus Latescibacterota bacterium | reverse complement strand
CTGCGGCGATCCCGAATTCACAAAGCGCAAACAGAAATAGCAATCTGCGTGTTCGCGACATGAGACGCCCAGCCAGAAGGCTGCCCAGCGTTATACCCGTAATGAAAGCAGCCAGCATCAGTGAAAACGAATAGGTAGATGATTCCAGAACAACCGCGAATATGCGGAACCATACCAACTCATAGATCATCGACGTGAAACCGGACAGACAGATTCCAATCATGGCCAACGTGACGATTCGGGGTTCGTAGGAGGCAATCGGTTCCGCATGCTCGACGGCCGCAACAGGCTTATCCGACCTGTTCTTGACCGTATCGACTACCAAGATCAACAGTCCGACCACCACATTGATTATGCCGGTATTCGTGAGACCGAAGATCAAGCCTTGATGCTCAATGACGTAGAATCCGGCGATGAGGGTTCCAGCCACAGCTCCGAAGCTATTAATGAAGTAGAGCAGGGCGACACGATTACCCACGTTTCCAAGATCGCGTATAAAGAAACGACTCAGCACTGGAAGCGTGCCACCCATGAGGCAAGTGGGTAATATCAGTGTAAAGAAGGCAAGAGGAAGTTTAATCAAAGTAGGCCCATATCCGCCTACCTCCATTCCCGATGCCACCGAGAAGAAGAGTTCTCTCGTGGATTCAAGAATTGGCGAATAGAGGACTCCGTACAGCCCAATACCAATTTCCAGCCACGCATACAGTCGTAGAGGTCGAGAGACACGGTCGGCAATTCGGCCAAAGAGAAAGCTCCCGGCCGCCAGACCTCCCATGAACGTAGCCAGCACAATCATGTGCGCGTGGGTGGTATTGCCTATAAAGAGGGAAAGATACTTGCCCCAGATGACCTCGTAGACAAGGCCGCAGGCGCCCGAAACAAAAAACAGCAGGTAGATGAGTCTATCTATTCTTACAGCATTCACGCATCGGCTCCAGATAACTGAATAACTGCTTTGCCACCATCGATGTCTACTATCCTGCTGCGTCCAGTCGCAAATCTGACCAATAGGTTCTCACGGCCAAAGTGGTCCGTAATCTCCACATTCTCACCGGCTACGAGTACGCTGCATCCATCTATGGCAAACGCTTGGCTACGCTCAGTATCTACGTATACCTGACCAAACAGATCATGGATTTTACAGGCTGCTTCGACCGCCGCGCCATTGCCCCAGGTGAAGATCGTAAACGAACCAATTGCGCTGCCATCAGACGCAGCGGGCCCTGTGTGTGCAATGTTTTCCATCATAAATCCATAGCTCTCCGGACCGAATGCCGGGTGCGCCCGTTCGTACTGTTCTTTGACCTCGGCATTCTCGGGGCAATAGAGCATATAGAATGAAGATCTCAACGCGGAAACGCCTCGTTCAAAGTATTCTGCATTGCCCGTCTCCTGATAGTAAGCCAGGTAGAGGGGAGCAAAGAGACTCTGACGAGCGTCGTTCCATTCCCCGTCGCAGTTCATCACTCCGAATCCCCCATGACAGGGCGCGGGTATGAACGGAGGATCCCAGATCTGCTGATGTAGAGACAGCTCGTCGAGGCAACGACGTCCATAATTGAGGTAGCGACGATCTTCGAGTACCATCCATGCAGCCAGAAAGGCCTCGGCACACCAGAATAATGAGAAGGTATTCTGCTTATAGATACCGTTTCTCGGAATCACCTTGCCCATGTAACGGTCACGGCCCCAGGAAGAGCACGAGTAATAGGTCTCGAAATCCTCCCACCGGCGTGCTTCAACGGGGCCCGTGATCAAATACTGAAGCGCTAGTTCGGCCACGTCCTTATACGAAGTCTGATCCGGGTAACGTCTGAGGAGATTTAGCAACAAAGTTACACCCATGGCCGTTTCCGGCCCTTCACGCAGTTCATCGGCCATGAGACCATCGGCCTCAATCCAACCCGGAAACGCACCACTATCAAGCTGAATTTTGCATAGTTTGTCGGCGAACCGCGACACGTAGGCCAGGGCTTCCTCGTCGCCTGTATTCAGATCGGACCATTCTAGCAGGAGGCGTGCTGTAAATGCCGAATCCACCAGGTGGAATGCTTGCTCTGAAACGAATGGAGGACGGCGATCCGAATTGCTCCATCTGCCTAAGCCCCAATCAGGCGTATTAGCATAGGGTATATAGCTCTTTCGCTCGCCCTGGCCAGCCGTGGTATAGACGGACGGAAAGAGACCATCAGTCTGGGGCGCCAGCAGGGCTAAGCGGGTACACAGTCGAGCCCGGTCAGCCAACCCATCTGACCCGACTTGACGTGACGCGCGCAACATCCCATTTGCACACCGTTGGGTAGAGAACCAAGCCTGGTTCCAGACGGAGCGAGGCTCGCGCCACTTCCTCAACCCCGACGGTATGGAAGGATGCTGGGCTACATCGACGATAAAAGCTGGACCACCTACGGGCTCATCGTTTATCTCGAATTCCTGCCAGACAGTGTCTCCCCAGCCTTTTTTTGAAAATGCCCAGCGAAGGACATGATCCCTATACGTGGCAAATGGGGCCTTCTGCGTTTGCCCATTTTCATACGGTTCATGCCCCCAGCGCTCCCACAACCACCGAGACAACATACCGAAAGGATTCCAAAGATCCTGTGGATCATCACTCACCACCACGTGCATCCGCAGCAAGACTGGCTGTCCTGTATACTCTAATGTAGAGGCTCGATACAGCACATGCTCCGCCGCGGTCTCATAGGCGCCCGCGCCGAAAGTCACTCGGTGATTGGGATGATCATAGTCCATCCATGTCTGCCAACCGGCATGGTATCCATCTCTGACATCATCCAGGTCCGGGATCACAGCGATGGCATGGGTATCATCCACCAGCAGAACTGCGGGTGACCGAAAGGCATGGTCGCCTATAACATATCCCACGTCGGGGGCCAGATGGGGAATCCAGATATGCCACGTAGGATTCAACGTATGCCTCAGGTAAACCCTGGCGCCTGGCCCTTTTCCCTCACTTGGGAGCGACCCAGCAAGCGTGATTGTGTCATCGCCCATCATCATATCGATGGTGTTTGGCGCACCCAACTCTATGTCCTGAAACAGTAAACGATCCGAGACCTTCAGACTCTGTCTGCCTCCGGCGTCTCTTGACCAGGACAGTGGCATCTTGTGCATTTGGTATTTCCAGGTAGAATATAGTAAACGATAAGGATGCGCTGCTTAAGCCATATATCCGGGGCGGATCACGGATGAAGAATCAATGATTTTGCCGGATCCATTGCTAACTCACTCCCGTGAGCACAGACTAAGGAAGCTGTTGACGGTGGGACACATAGCGGTATTCGGTTTCAGATATCAAGACATTCGTCACACCCGATAGATCCTGAACACACGACAGATAGCGCTCACTCGGGGAAACCCCGGGCATTTAGATTCCCCCAAGGTACCCACCCTCCGTCGACCCGCAGATTCGTGCCCGTCACGTAAGCCGCGCGATCTGAGGCCAGGAAGAGCACGGCGCACGCGATCTCCTCTATCTCGGCAACACGTCCCATCGGCGTTCTCTCATTGAACCGCTGAAGGTCAGCCTTGCCGCTGGCTACCACTTCGTCCATCATCTCGGTTCGTGTTACGCCAGGGGAAACACAGTTGAGGCGAATGTGGTGTTGCGCCCATTCTGTTGCTAACACCTCATTTAGAGCAATCACACCAGCCTTGGCCGCATTGTAGGCTGATCGCATGGGCCATCCCCCCATGCCGCCAATCGAAGCTATGCTGACAACGGTACCATGATTCTGTGGAATCATGATGCGAGAAACGGCCTGCGTCATAAAGAAGGTACCGT
>JABIQT010000979.1 GCA_018667995.1 Candidatus Latescibacterota bacterium | reverse complement strand
CCGACTTTGAAAACATCCTCTACCTCGATCTGCGCGGTTACCTTTTACCGAATCATTGTATTTGTACGGATTCTCAGTCGGGTGTTACTACAGGCTGACAATCACTCCAGAACCTTTTGATATCTTCTTCGATTAAACGCATGATAGACCCGACCGTCCCTGGGCTTGCAGGGGCATTGATTCAACGCCACGGACCTATCCGATCTCATTCACGTTGGTGGTTGAAAAGGAAACCTTGGTAAAACGTTCCGGAACATGAGAGTCCCATACACCGTGTGGACTCCATGCCCAACCGCCCGGATCTTTGGATGGCGGCGCTTCCTTGTACTGATTGAATCGCGAGAAATCCATCCGCCACACATCACCGTCCTTGGGCGGAAGCGTGCGCCCGTCTGTATGTGCTAGCCACTTCATCCCTTCCCAGGGCAAAGCCAGTTCTACCGTCCAGCCACGATCCCGATCTTCGCTGTTGTTGATGGTACCGTCCACATGCACCGCACTCTTGAGGCCCTGAAAGTCCCAGTTCCAATATCCGATACGTGGGCCACGAGGATGGGGTTGATAGCCCACACCGTGGAAGGGCTTGACGCCTTCAGCATCACGGTTGAATTCAGGAATCCTGCTGTACCCGCCGCGTTCATAGGCTTCTTCCCAGATAAAGAGCACTTCGTAGATCGTCCCGAAAGCGTTGATTTCAAACTCGTAGTAACAGTCACCACCATCGATGAATAGTTCTACGTCATTATCCATGTAAATGAGCGCGTCGCGTTCCGTCAGCGTGGCCTGGACGTCCGGTTCCTCGATCCAGTATCCTACATATAGATTCTGGTCGTCCCACAAAACGGAGGCTCTGGTATCGTGTATACCGGGCTGGCCGTGAACAAGATCCCGGAACCGGGGCGACTTCGGTGCGGCACGCCAGACAGCTTCATCCAGGTGCCCGTCCACCGTAATGGAACTGTCAATACGATACGCAGTACATTCCTCTATCTGATTTTCCGGCCAAAGGGGACCTGCCATGGTTTCTCCTTTACAGTGACTGATTCGGCATAGATGGGCAATTTGTTCACGGAAATATCCTCTCAGGCATAGGGCTCAGAAACGATCCGTATGACCGATTTATCACGGTGCCTCGAAGGAATGACGATCAGCGCATGGCCGAAACAAATTCCTGATACGTGGTACTATAGCCAACGGACCATTCGAAGAGATGAATCCCATAGCGCGTGGAGAGCCGATCCGGGAAGGACTCCGGTGTTTCCACACCCACGGTAGCGTCTCGCATCAGAATGCACCGATAGCCTCTCGACAGCATGGGCCGAGCGCCCCCTTCGGCTCCGAGTATGCACATGTCTGTCGCAAATCCCATATAAATGAGCGTATCGATGCCACGCTCCGATAGGTAGGCATCGAGGGCGTCCGAATAGAAACACATGGGCTCGTCACCCACCGGTGATACGAGCTCCGCCCTTCTCATACTTTTAAGGGGGGAAGTTGCCAGGTAATCCGGTCCGTGAGCACGGTCCAGGATCCGCTGTTGCTCGTCTCTATGTGGCGATGTAACGGCCTCACGATTTCGCCGGGAGGACAGGTCCGGATACTGCTGGTCCATCCAATCTGTCTCCACGTGGCAGACTGCCATGCCGACACGCCGGGCAACGTCCATGGAAGGACGGATCACAGCAGACATGATCCGTGCGGCTTCTTCTGTAGCCTGGGGCCATCCCATGCCCACACAGTAGTCCACATCCACGGAGGGTCCGTCCGGACATCCGATGTTCCAACAGTGCATCCCCACCAGCGCGGTACGCGCGACGTCGATCTCCAGATCCAGAGATTCGATACCGGGTTGATTCACAGGGAGGGCTCGGTAGTACCGTGCCCGTAATCTTGTTTGAAGTGACTTCATGAATGCGTCAGTCAGATGCCAATGCCAGGATTCTGGGTGCTATGGGACCGTAAGCGAATCGGCAGTAGCATATATGGAAATGGCTGGGTCCAGCCCTGAAAAAGTGGTCTCAGTATCTCAATGGCGCGGTGGCAATCCAGCAGCCAGTGTTCGCTCTCGCCGCACACTGGACAAGATCGGCAACCAGGCCGAAATGCGCTGATTCGAGTTCTCTGAAGAAGTATTCTCGGGTTCCATCCTTCT
>JABIQT010000803.1 GCA_018667995.1 Candidatus Latescibacterota bacterium | reverse complement strand
GCGGGAATTCCTTCACCAGATTGTACCACTTTATCGGCGATTACAGGATTGCGGTCAGATAGAGGTCAGCATCAGCCCGTTCTACCATCCCATCCTTCCGCTGCTCTGTGACACTGGCGAGGCGTCAGTTGCTATGCCGGATGCGCATCTCCCCAGTCCCGGTTTCTCCCATCCCGATGACGCGCGGCAACAGATTGAGAGGAGTATACGTTTCTACCGGGACCGTTTCGGATCATCGCCCCACGGCATGTGGCCTTCTGAAGGATCCGTGAGCCCCGCCGTCGTGCGACTCGCTGCGGAGGCTGGATTGTCATGGATTGCCACGGACGATGCAATACTGTCACAGAGCTTACACCCACCGCGCCAAGGAACTGATGACGGGAAGCACTTGTCACCGGCCCAGCGGTATCGTGCCTATAAGGCAAAATCAGGCAATCAGGAAATCGCGATCGTGTTCCGGGACCACCTTTTATCGGACCACATTGGCTTTGTCTACTCGAGATGGGACCCGATCGACGCCGCGGAGGACATGATCCAACGTTTGCTCGAAATACGCCGACAGGTGCCTGAGAATGTGTCGACCGTGGTTCCAGTGATTCTCGATGGTGAGAACGCTTGGGAATACTACGCGGACCATGGACGGCCGTTCCTGCGGGCACTGTACAGTAAGCTTAGCGATACACCGGAGATTAAGACGGTCACGATGCAGACGGCCACGGCCGCGAATAGATTGGATCCCATCGAGCGTCTGCATTCCGGATCTTGGATTGACGGCAACTATGGAACATGGATCGGACATCCAGAAAAGAATGCGGGCTGGGAATGTCTCCAGAAGGCACGAGAGATGTTGACAGCACGGGAGGCCCTCAACGATCGCCGGGATGCCGAGGCGATCCGCAATGCCCGTGAATCACTCTACATAGCCGAAGGAAGCGATTGGTTCTGGTGGTACGGCGACGACCATATGTCCGAGAACGATGCACAGTTTGACCAGCTGTTCCGAAAGCACGTGGCGAACATCTACCGCTCCCTCGGTGAGCCAATTCCGGCGCGCCTGGAGAAATCTATCCGAGAGCCCCATCTCGTCACGCCTACTCGTACACCAGTTGGCCCCATAACCCCCTCACTTGACGGCAAGCGATCCGACTACTATGAATGGCTGCCAGCCGGTTATTTTGATGTGCATGGCGGGAAGGGCAGTATGCATCAGTCCGACACTTTCCTGAAACGGATTCATTTTGGATTCAACAGAAGCCATCTACATCTCAGGATCGACACAGCAGTGCCTCTTGCCGAATTTAACGGACACGCGACGCAGATCCATTTACGCTTCTATGAGCCAAGTTCACATTCGCTGTCTATTAGTCCAGGTTCCAATGGAATTTACGGTATGGGGATGGATGGTAAAGCATCCGACTCGTCACATGTGGGCGTTGGAAGACTTGTAGAATTGTCGGTTTCATTTGAGCAACTTGAAGTGACGCCCGGTGAGATGCTTGTGTTCGAAATTGAAGTACTCACGGGAACGTCTGTTCTAGAGCAGTGGCCCGCATCCGGCACCGTCAGTATCGAGGTGCCAGATCCCCACAATAATGACAACTGGGTTGTTTAGGTAAAGGACATACCCGTAAGTTTTAGAGAATTGAGACAATAGATGCCAGAACTACGCCATGATCCACTTCAGAAGCGATGGGTTATTATCGCCACTGACCGGGCTCGACGACCATCTGATTTTGTCGTGCAGGAAGCGGAACTGGAAACCACGATCTGTCCTTTCTGCGAAGGAAATGAGGGAATGACTCCCCCCGAGATCTTGGCCGTACGCAAAGAAGACACCAATGCAAATGCCCCCGGCTGGTCGGTTCGTGTCGTTCCAAATAAATACCCGGCGCTGGGAATAGAAGGAGATCTCGACCGGCGCGGTCTGGGGATATTTGACACTATGAACGGCGTAGGGGCACATGAAGTGATCATTGAGAGTCCCGATCACGATATTCCCCTATCGGAGCTCTCGGATCAACACGTGGAACGTATCCTGCTGACCTGGCAGGATCGGATCAGGGATCTTAGGAAGGATGACCGGTTTCGCTATATTCTGGTCTTCAAGAACCACGGCATGAGTGCAGGGGCCTCGCTCGCGCATCCACATACACAGTTAATTGCCACGCCGGTCACACCACTCAACGTCGCAAGAGAACTTGAGTCGTGCCGGGTTCACTTTAATGCCAAGGAACGCTGTCTGTATTGTGACATTATCGCCCAGGAATTGGCCATCGGTGATCGTATAGTGCATATTGATGACAAGTACGTCGTCATGACCCCCTTCGCCTCCCGCTTTCCATTTGAAACACTGATTGCTCCGTTACATCATCAGCATGACTTCACATCAGTTACTCCAGAGGACATGTCTTCATTAG
>JABIQT010000516.1 GCA_018667995.1 Candidatus Latescibacterota bacterium | reverse complement strand
CAATTATATTGATATCCATCCAGGAGTTATTGGTGAACAGGAATAGATCGAAGTTGTTGTTGGGGGCGTAACCGATCTGGAAATCCCCACCAATCAGCGGGCTGAAATCACGCGGCGGATCAAATCCACGAACTCTTCCTGATCCATCATCCACAAACGGCTTGGTCTGCGCCGTAGACGTAAATCCTATCCCCGCTCCCAGCGCGATTAGAAACCCTTTCCGTTCTCCGTCCCAGGCATCAGCGGGAGAGGAGAAGGCAAGCGTGAGGACTGCTATCAATTATGAGAGTGCGATTCGTCCGAGAGTCATGCTGATATTCCTTTCCTATTATAGGAGGGTACTTCCAGATAATCCAGTTCGCCTTAAGCCATTTGTTCTGCAAGCCGAGACAACTCCGACTCCGTGTACATGATCTGAAATGCACTGTCTGTAGGTTCACCATTTCTCTTCAACGCCTCGCAAGGAGGTGGCAGTTCCCAATCGTCCAGTGAATCACGTTTCGCGAGATTACCACCTTCTTCTAATGCCGAATAGAACGGAAGCAGAAACATGGCCAGCTTCTCCATGAGATCATCACCGCTCTCAGGAGAGATGCCAGTCTCAAACATCTCCTGTATTACAAGCTGCATGGCATTCCATGTATTGTACTGAAAAAAACCAGGTCTGCCAGGTATTTTACCTTCAGCATCGCCCTTATTATCACCGAAGATCCTCATGTAAGCTTGACCGTCTGCGCCTGAGATCAACTGCAGTGAACCGTAGTAAGGCTGCTCGGGATGTTCATGCTCGTAGACCACCTGTCCACCGGGCTTTCGCCAATCAGGCGTATGATACGCTGCAGCCGTCATTCTACCGCGGCCATTTCGTATTTCATCCCGTAAGACGGCGTGAATATACCACACACCATGCAGTCCATGGGTGTAATAATCACTCATGGAATTGTGGGCCACGTAGCCCTTAATATCGGGAAGATCCGCTGCCTTGGCTCTCAGATCGCCGACACTCTCCGTGAATTCCCAAGTCGATGATGAAAGCAAGGGAGTTCCGGTCGTCTTCGCCAGATCGACCATTTCCTGGCCTTTTGACAGGGACGTAGCGAATGGACGGTTCACGTAAGTGGGAATTCCAGCCTGAAGAAAGGGTCTGACGAGCTGGGGATACACAGAAATGGCGTTGATATCATCAAGGAAGAATCCTTCAATATGCTCGAGCATATCCGTAGGATCGTCAACAACTTGAACCCCCGAAAACTGCTCGGCGACACGCTGCCGCATTTCAGGTTTTAAACACCAGACGTGGGTCAAGAGCATCCCCGTTGATCTGATATTGCCCGCTGGGGGATTCATTCCGTTTCCCCAGATACCAAACAGATGCCCACCAGCACCCGTTATGGCACCCACTCGGACAAGGCCGGAAGGTTCAGATCTGACGAATTTCGCGTGCATGATAGCTTCCTGTAACATATATCGTATATATACTGTTGACAATCCGGCTTAGTCTAAGCGTATCAGTTTGAAATGTCAAGAATCTTAGTATCAGTCAGAATTTCCCTCTTGACTATGCCATTCTGATCTGAAAATTGACGTAATGACAGTACCAGATAATTTGAGTTTATCTGGGGCATCCGACCATCTACTATTTGAGGATCGACCGACATGAACCGTCCCGCCATCTCCGCGCACCAACTATCGCCTGATCAAACACAGTTTTTCAAAGATAATGGGTATCTGGTCCTTCCTCAGTTGTACGACGCGGACGAGATACGCGAATTACGCCAGGAGTTTCACCTACTGGTGACTAACACAGCGGATCGCCCAAAAAACATCAGCTATGATTTTATGGATCCGGCCGAAGGGTATCCTCTCGATCCATTCAATCCCAAAAACGTGGTCGGCATAATGGACCAGACACTGGCAGAAGACTTCTGGTTCGACCAGTTCACAGACCCGCGAGTCGTAGTGCCTATGACAGACCTGCTCGGGCCGAACATCGATTTCCATAACGGCAAAGTTCGCAATAAACCGCCTGGCTTTCACGCCAGTCAGGGGTGGCATCAGGATTGGCCGTACGAGCGCCACTCGCAACCTGATCTTGCCGCGGCCATCACCTATATTGACGACACGGACTTCGAACAGGGAGCCACGGAAGTGATACCAGGGAGCCATTTGAGGGGTGAATGGGATACCCAGGATGGGCATACCATTTCGGATGACGCAGTCGCACCAGGTAGTTGGAAGGTGCTGGCAGCTAAGGCAGGTGATGTGGCAATCATCCACGTTCAAGTCGTTCACAGAGCCGGGCACAACTATACGGGTACTGCCAGGCACGCCTTGATAAACGAATACAAGACTGCAGAGGCTCGGGACCTCTGGAATAACAGATGTGCGTTTGCAGGACTTCCACTAGCCCGGGCCGGAAAACCACTCATACCCAGAATTAGGGAATAGCATACATCGCTATCCAGTGATAACCATTGAGAGAGTTACACATGTTGTCCATCTGGCGGATACACTGCTGCTCTAGTTATGACAGTTTCACTCATTGACAAATTGGTGAAACTGTATGCGGACGGTCATTGTTGGTGTCCCTGCGCAAAATGTCGCCCCGCGAGACTACGAGTCGCCTGAAGTCTCCTACTCATATCTTGTCAGAACATCGATGGTTCGTGGACTATAAACAAGGTCAACGGATTCTCACTTTCCCGTTAGAACAAGCGCAAGCGAATCTGGCTATGGCTGCGGACGAGACAGAGATTGATGATCCGCTTACCAATCTGACCAGGTAGATAAGCTTCTGATAGTTCTCAGCGTATTCCCCATCACGATCGAACCCGCATACTAGCAGTGCCTGTTCTCGCATCAGCCCGGCACGTATCCCCTACCAGGTTCATCACCCGATTGCGCCAATTAGGCCATACAATGGGTGGCATACCCGGCAAACTGCCCTTTGGCTCGGGCTAGCCCGTTTCGAAACAAACCCTCCACCAGTCAGGATTTTCCCGATGTAGCTTTTCTCGAGGAACGGCAGCGGCGTACGAGTATATTCCAGGTGCTCCGACTATGCTGCCAGGTGCAATGCCGGCTGAAAGCGCTTTGCAGGATAACGGAGAGAACATGAGTGAAATACGATCCCAATTGGGCATCAAAGATTGGTCCGAGCAGGATCGCCCAAGAGAACGACTGCTTCGATTCGGCGCCATGTCGTTAACTGACTCCGAGTTGCTCGCAATTCTACTCAGAACGGGAGATGCAACAACCGGGCGAAATGCCCTTGACATTGCTCGTGATTTATTGAATCATTTCGGTGGTCTGCGCCAGATGTCGACTCGTGATTCCCAAGAACTATGTGCCATCCGCGGTGTTGGCCAGGTAAAGGCATCACAAATGGCTGCAGCTATTGAAATAGGACGACGTTTGGAGGCCCCGGACATAGACCGAATAGCCTTCGGCTCCAGTACAGAAGTGGCTCAGTATTATATCCCCAGATTTAGAGACCATCGCAAAGAAGTCTTCATTGTTCTTTTATTGGATGCCAGAAATAGACTGATCAATGAAGTCACCGTTTCGGAGGGATCATTGACAGCGAGTATTGTTCATCCGAGAGAGGTATACAAGCCCGCCATATTGGAATCAGCTGCATCTGTAATCTTTATGCACAATCATCCAAGCGGGGATCCAACACCAAGTCAAGACGACCTGAAAGTCACCCGGCAGTTGGTTGAGGCAGGGCGTATGATAGACATCCGAGTACTGGACCATATCATTCTCGGAAATACGGATTTTACAAGTCTCGCTGGAAAAGGTCTCATTTGATCGAGCAGGCATGTAAAGGCTGCAATCCTGGCTCGGTAAGCATAGGACGCCGTAATCGTAGGATATAGGATTGGCTAGAGGTGATTCCGGTTTGAGACATCAAGGGGCGTATTGAGGTTGCCTCTTAGACCATGGCCAACGACATCGGTACCCCCAGCCATTGAATCGTAATATTGCCGCAGCAAACAATTAACAGTCGAACTGAGCGTACGAAATATACCCGTGCGAAAGGATTCATCAACATGATGGGAACGGAACTGAGGGACGCGCTACGAGAAGCCCGCACGCGAATTGACACACTCCGGAGGACTCTTTGACCTGGAGGTCAAAGAGCTGGAACTGATCGAGCTTGAAAAACTCATGGCCGCACCTGGTTTTTGGGACAATCAAGAGAAAGCCCAGCAGATCGGAAAGCAAGTAAGTCTACGAAAAAAGAGCGTTGAAAGCTGGGAGGGTCTGCATACACAGCTTGAGGACCTGGAGACCTTATTTGAACTGGCCGCTGAAGAAGACGATGAAGATACCTATGGGGAGGTCTCGGATTCCTTTGAGCCGCTGCAGGAAACTATAGAAACGGTCGAACTACAGAGTCTTTTATCAGAACCAGACGACATGAAGAATGCGATTCTCTCTATTCACCCAGGGGCCGGTGGAACCGAATCCCAAGACTGGGCCGAGATGCTCATGCGCATGTATCTCCGCTGGATCGAGTCGCACGGTTACAGTTACGACACGCTTGACCTTCAGCCTGGCGATGAAGCGGGGATCAAGAGCGTGGATATAGAAATCACTGGTGATTATGCCTACGGCTATCTAAAGGCAGAGGCAGGCGTTCATCGCCTGGTAAGAATCTCTCCCTTCGACGCAAATCATAGGCGGCACACCTCTTTCGCCTCAATCTCGGTTATGCCCGAGATTCAGGATTTCGGTGAAATAGAACTAAACGAATCCGATCTCAGAGTTGATACCTACCGAGCTAGCGGTGCCGGCGGACAGCATGTGAACAAAACATCCTCGGCCATTCGGATCACACATATTCCCTCCGGAACCGTTGTACAGTGCCAGTCAGAACGCTCGCAACACAGGAATCGAGAGAGTGCCATGAAAGTCCTCGTATCTAAACTCTATCAACTTCAGCAGGCTGAACTACAGAAGAAAATGGATGCGATGGAGTCTGAGAAAAAGAAAATAGAGTGGGGAAGCCAAATTCGTTCCTATGTATTCCATCCTTACAATCTGGTCAAGGATCACCGAACGAATGAGGAAGTGGGCAATATCCAGTCCGTGATGGATGGTAAAATTGATCCATTCATACAGGCTTATCTGCATCATGACTTGAACCGGTAATAGATCAGGCGACCACATGTTCATACTCTCTCAATAATTACCTCCAACCGCCTTGATCCTCATTTGCCCGCAAATCGACGCAAGTAGTTGACACTCAGGGGCAAATCTCGGTTAGAACTGCTGTTTTCCGCTTGACATCAATTGCGCCTCTCGAGTATATTAAGCCACCCTTATCAGCATAAAATGGTAGCTAATTAAACTTGAGCTACAGTCGCACCACGTAATTCCCGAAATGCAGCCGGAGAACGCTTTGGACAGTTCCAACGATGTCGTGGCCCAGAGGATTCAGAAACTGGGTGAAATACGGGATTTAGGCATCGACCCCTACCCCCATCGCTTTAATGTATCCCACCCAGCGCAGACGATCCTCGACCAGGTTGAATCACTCATAGACTCGGAAGAACGGGTAACCGTGGCCGGCCGCCTCATGAGCAAACGGGGTCACGGGAAGACCGGATTCTCGCATATTTCAGATCGGACTGGTAGAGTACAAGTTTATGTGCGCCTGGATCGCATAGGCGAAGATGCACATGATCTGTACAACCGACTGATGGATATAGGTGATTATATAGGAGTCTCAGGCACCGTGTTTCGTACCAGGACTGGCGAAACCACGGTGCTGGTTGAGTCGATTATCTTGCTTTCCAAATCTATTCGCCCATTGCCAGAGAAGTGGCACGGACTTCAAGATATTGAAACCCGTTACAGGCAGCGATATGTGGACCTCATCGTCAATCCCGGTGTGAAAGAAGTGTTCCTCACACGTTCACGTTTGATAAGAGCGATCCAGCGCTTCATGGACGGACAGGATTTCATAGAAGTGGAAACTCCTGTTCTTCAGCCTATCTATGGGGGCGCACTGGCCCGTCCGTTCACAACTCACCATAATACACTGGATGCTCAGTTCTACCTTCGGATCGCCGACGAATTATACCTGAAGAGGCTCATTGTTGGGGGGCTGGAAAGGGTGTATGAAATTGGTCGCGATTTTCGGAATGAAGGTATGGACAGAACACATAATCCCGAATTCACCATGCTGGAGTTTTACCAGGCCTATGCTGACTACAATGATATGATGTGGCTCACGGAAAACCTCATCGCGACTGCGGTTAAGGAGGCCACCGGTTCCACTACGGTAACTTTTGGTGAACATACCATAGATCTCTCACCGCCCTGGCGGAGAGTCACCATGTTGGACGCCATCCAGGAATTCACGAGTATTGAAGTCCAAGATGCATCGGAAGCCGACCTGCGAGGATTTTGCTCTGACCACGGTGTGCATCTTGACAAAGGGCTCAGCAGGGGAAAGCTAATCAATGAGATTTTCGAGGCCTGCGTTGAGCCCAATCTGATTCAACCCACATTCATCATCGACTATCCGGTCGAAATATCACCCCTGGCGAAAAAGCATCGTACGACGTCAGGCCTGGTTGAGCGCTTTGAAGCGTTTATCTGCGGAAACGAATGCGCCAATGCATTTTCTGAATTGAATGACCCCATAGATCAGCGCGAACGATTCGAGGATCAAGTGGCTCTGAAGGCTGAAGGAGATGAGGAAGCCCACGCACTGGACGATGACTACATTCGAGCAATGGAGTACGGAATGCCTCCAACAGGTGGGTGTGGTATAGGCATTGATCGATTGATGATGTATATCACCAACTCGCCGTCGATTAAAGACGTTATTCTTTTTCCCTCGATGCGCCCGGAGATTATCGAACCGGAATCCACAGACGCGGCCCCTTGATCCGAGCTCTCCATGGCCTATGAATTGTTCGTCGCCCATCGCTATCTGAGGTCAAAACGCCGTACTAAATTTGTCTCTATTATTACCTATATCTCAGTCAGCGGCGTCTTGGTTGGAGTGGCGGCTCTCGTGATCGTCCTCTCTTTATTCAATGGTTTTGAGAGCGAAGTGAGGTCCCGCATCATAGGCGAACGGGCACATGTTAATGTGCTCTCGCTCTATAACAAGCCGATAGAAAACTATGACGATCTCGTGGCACAAATCGAACTGGTCGAGCACGTTGAAGCCGCGGCCCCGTACATCCTCGACAAGGCCGTCTTCACACCGTTGCCGGCCAATAGAGGGTCTGACGGTGTGGTTGTCGTAGGTATCAATCCGGACCAGGAAAAGCATGTTACCCGAATCCACGAGAATGTCATCTTTGGTGAGCTCGATTTTTCTGAAGCGCCGATTCCGGGTAGTGTCGACCAGAAGTCATATCCCGGTATCGTTCTGGGACGCGCACTCGCCGACGATCTTGGTATCATGATCGGTCAAAAAGTCGCCCTCGTGAACATACAGAATATGTCTCTCACTTCTATATTCCGGCCATATGTAAAACCTTATCGCGTAGCAGGGGTTACGGAAACCGGATTCTACGAATACGATCGTACCTTTGTCTACCTTTCACTGCACGAAGCGCAGGCTCTTTTCAAGATGGGCGACGGTGTCAAGGGCATCGCGGTACGTGTCGACGATCGTGATCGAGCCCGCGAAATTGCCAACGACATCGAAACGGTACTTCACGAACCGCAGAAATCCGATGTTGCGCCGTCTTTGAGTCCTTCGTATTTTACCATTGATTGGATGCAGAGAAATAAGGGCCTTTTTCGGTGGATGGCACTGGAGAAGTGGGGTTCTTTCGCAATTCTCAACCTGATCATACTGGTTGCAGCTTTCAACATTGTGAGCACCCTGATTATGGTAGTGCTTGAAAAAACCAAAGACATCGGCATTCTCAAATCAATGGGCTCCACATCCAGAAGCATTATGAAGATCTTCATATTCCAGGGATCAGTGGTTGGAATCAGCGGTACTATTTTAGGATGCCTAACCGGGTATGTTCTGTGTTGGGCACAAGCCACTTTTGAGATTATCGCGCTGCCACCGGATATCTATTTAATAGATGCGCTACCCAT
>JABIQT010000463.1 GCA_018667995.1 Candidatus Latescibacterota bacterium | reverse complement strand
CCAGCCGGTCCGTCTGGACAATTGCACCTTGAGCTGACCATAAGCCCAGTATACGAACACAATCATCAAAACGGCTGTAACGATGATCCAGAATAAGGACTGCGTGTTTAGGGAGAGAGACATATAGGATTATAGTAAGCAGGACTGGCGGACTTTGGTGTTCGCAATCTACTCCGTCCGACTGACATGGTCAACACAAAGACACGCCGGCTACCTGGCGGCCCCGGCGTGTCTTTTAGACTGTGTAACTTCCGGATCTCAGACTATCGACCCATCTGTTGGTTGAGGGAGGCTTCTGCGATCTTGTAATCATACTGGGCAGAGACAAGGTTAGCCTTGGCTTGAAAAACGCTGAGTTGTGCGGTGAATACGTCAAGTTGGGTACCTGATCCGACTCTATAGCGTTCTTGAGCCAACCGCATGCTCTCTTCCGCCGCAAGTATGTTCTCGCTGCTGAGCTGGGTCACTTCGCGTGCGGCTTCCATGCTCAGGAGAGCCTGTTTTACGGCGAGACCGGTATTGAGTCGGACATTCTCAAGACTCACCTCAGCATTTACAAGACTGGCTTGAGCAGCCTGGATATTAGCGAGAGTTTGTGTACCGTTGAGAAACGAGAGCGAGACATTTAAGCCAAAGCTCCAACGCCAATTACGTCCAAACTCACCATATACATCGCCAAACTGTTGCGCATTGCGGTTGTAACCAATGGAGCCAGTAACTGTCGGCCACAAGGCACCTTTGTTGATCCGCACGGCCATCCTCTGCGATGTGGTGAATCCGTTCTGCTGTTTGAGCGCTGGGTTCTCCGACATGGCTACGGCAACAGCATCTTCAACACTCATAGGCGCCGGTGGAAGTGAAACCTGATCGGGATCGAGGACATCAACGATCTCTACCGATTGGTTTATATTTCTGCCGAGCGCGGTGTTAAGACTCGCCTTAGCTTGTCTGACCTGCGTTTCCTGGTTATAGATTGCTATGCGCGTATTTCCAATAGTAGCCCGCGCCTGAAGGACGTCAACCTTCGCTACTGATCCGATTTCATACATGCTCTGCGAGCGTCTCAGCTGCTCTTCGTTTAGCTTGAGTTGCTCCTCGGTCACTTCTTTGAGACGGATCGTCCTCAGGAGATTGATGTACTGGTTGCGTACGTTTCCAATCACCAGGTTCCTCGTGTTATCCACACCCATGTTTGAGTTCTTCACGTTCTGTCGTGCTTGTTTAATAATGTTCCAGGACTGGCCCCCATTATAGATCGTCTGATTGAGGTTAATACCAGTACTTACGTTTGTGGTAGATGATGATGGTCGGGTACCAAAAAACGTGCCGTCCTGCAGGAACACATCACGGGGTGCCAGGTAGGATTTTGAGGTGTTCATGAGTGATACATTGATTCGCGGTAAGACGTTGGTCATCGAGCCGTATGCCTGTGCCTCGGAAACAATGACGTTACCTTGCGAGATGAGTATTTGCGTATTTCTCTGAAGGGCAATCTGAATACATTGTTCAAGCGTGAGACGATCACCGACGCTGGCGCTTTGCTCATTATCGAGGCTCTGCTGTGCGGGGACATCGCTGCTCAGGAACACGATAGAGGCGGACAGGCAAGCAAATCTGCCCCAGTTTCGGGCAAGTAGTTTCCTGATATAGATCACAACGATCTCCTTTCAAAATTACCGATTCTGGTTTTCTTCCAGTACTTGCAGAAGCGTATGTTACGTTTAGACATGTATAGTACGAAATTCCTTCGGTCCAATTCTACACCGGTTGAACCGAGGGTAGTTGCGGAATGTCGTGATGGGGTAGGACGTACACGGTGGGAGATATTCAGAGGGCAATTGATTGGTCAAGATGGGGCAGCAAAGTCCGTAGGACTAAATGCGGCGTCTAAAGAACCAACCTCCAAGAACAAGCGAGCCGACCATAAGGCCGCCCCCTGCAAACCAAAGAAAGTCCGCGGAGGACGTGTGAGAATTGGTGTCGGGAGGATTGATCACGCAGATTGATCGAATCATATCGATGGACTCATCTTCGGTAATATCACTCACCACCGTGAACAGGCGGGTGTCGTCACTACTACGCAGAATATGGGACAGGGCACCCATGTTCCACACCTGTACATTATCTTGTACATGAGGTGTTCCTCCGGGCCAGGCCATGGCGGCTGAATCCGAAGGTGCCGCTTCACGCTGATACAGAGATATTTGAGCGAGACCGTCTGTATAGGTGAAATGCGCTGTCGGCTGGTTAGCATATAAAAGAACGCGAAGCCGATCTAACGTGAAACCTGCTGGCATATATACTGGCGCCGCGAGCGGAAAACCTGCCACCTCTTCCACTTCCTGCAAGGTGCCACACGCGATGACCTGATTCTCTTCTACCGAGCGATCAGTCCATTCGTCGGTAGCAAAGAGGCCTTCGTCGACGGAAGGGTTCACCGAGATCTCGGTGAAGAACATCTCCTCGAGGATATTACCATATTCGTCCCTATCTTCGGTTCTCAGGACCAGTCCAGTCACTTCATCAACCCAAGCGGTCTTACTGATTCTTCCTGGGTGATTCGGCTGCAGGCTCAGAATGATTGCATTTCTATCCAGGACCATCTCGCGACCCCGGTCAATCAATTCGTAGTTGGTTCTCAAGAGGTCGAGGCTACTGAAGCCCAATCCCAGCCCTAAGCCGCTTTCACCGCTGATCCGACGATGGGTGTAATAGGTCGAGCCGGCCTCTGATTCGCGGCGGTAAATATCATCATCAATTTGAATGACTACCAGATCTCCTGGGGTGTCACTTTCCAACCGATCCATTCGATTCTTGTCAGGCTTCTGGTGAACGATTCTCTGGGTATTTCGGATCGGTTCATTCTGATCCGTGTAAGTCTGAGTCGTCAACACCCCTTGGTAATCGATCTGGCGAGGAGCTTCAACGATATTCTTGAGCGTAATATCGAGCTCGGCTGCATCCACGGGTGAATGCAGTAACAATAAGTACACAAGCGTAGCTTCAAGAAGGTAATATCGTTTCATTGCCCGCTATCTTCCATTCCTATTGATACTGACCGAACCGAATGCACGATTGGTGAATACACTCTTGTCCGCATGCAACTCGTGCTCCTGGAGATAAATGGCCATATCGTCGTTTACGGCGGGGCGATGCGTTACCACAGGCTGTGGCTTTGAAACTAGTCCCCAGCCAATGGTGACGGCCGCAGCAATCATTACGGCTGCTGTGGCAACGAGATATCGCCCGTGCCGGAATGACCTGAGCTTTGACCGAGAACTCTGAGTAGATGGCAGTGGCGTCGTCGTTCTTTCGCGAACAGCCGTGAGAATCTCTGAAATAGCTATTGGGTCGCAAGCGAATTGCCCATTTCCTCGAATCAGCATTTTTGTGCGCTGTAATTGGCCCATAACTTGAGCACAAGTACTACAAGCCTCGATGTGCCTGGCAATTGCTGTCACATCGGTCTTGTCACAGTTTCTCTCAAGATAGTTCGTTAGCTGCTGCTGTACACGGGTGCAATTCATAGAGGTCCTCATTAGCGTTCGAAATACCCTTTCAGGCGTTTTGTAAGGATATTTTTGAGCTTCAAGCGACCGTGATGTAGGCGTGACATTACGGTGCCTTCAGGACATTGGAGTATCTGCGCGATCTGTTTATGTGATAAACCTTCAAGGTCAAACAGTACAACAACGGTCCGGTGACGCTCAGAGAGCGAATTCAGCGCCGCGGATATGGCCAATCTGAGCTCTTTGTTCTCCAGGTCCTCGTGGGGTGTATCTAGTTTAGAGACCAAATGCGCAGGAACAGTGGGCTGCTCTCCATTGTCGTGCCGGGGAATGTATTCAGAAAATGATAACATCCGTCGACGCGATTCACGTTTACGATAGTTTATGCACTTGTTGATGAGGATCCGGTATAGCCAGGTGGAAAAGCGATATTGGGTATTGAAACGTTCCAATGTACGGAAAACTTCAAAGAAGGCATCCTGGACCAGATCCCTGGCGTCCTCGGGATTTGCAAGCATCTGATACGCGATAGAATATGCTTTCTCAATGTATCGGCGTGTAAGCTCGTCGAAGGCCCTGGTGCTTCCTGCTT
>JABIQT010000801.1 GCA_018667995.1 Candidatus Latescibacterota bacterium | reverse complement strand
GATTCTGCTACTGACATCCGGATGCGGATCGTCCTCTGAGTCTGCACGCATATCCCTGCTCGACCAGATTAAACAGCGCGGGAGTATACGCGTAGGTTTATCCACCTTTGTACCGTGGGCCATGCGCAACAAGCAGGGGGAGTTGATCGGTTTTGAGGTGGATGTGGCCCGTCAATTAGCCGAGGACGCCGGACTGGAAGTGGCCTTTGTTCCTACGGCGTGGGACGGCGTCATCCCGGGAATCCTGGCGGGGAAATTTGATGTCATCATAGGCGGCCTCACCATAACGCCGCAACGGAACCTCTCTGTTAATTTCACGCGCCCCTATGCGCATGCCGGTGTTACCATGGCTGCGAGCAAACAGAAAATGAGTGATAAGAATCAAATCGAGGATTTCAACCAGGAAGGTATTACGATCACGGTAAGACGTGGATCCACTGCCGTTCCAGTTGGAAAGGAAAACTTCCCCAATGCCGAATTGCGACAGTTTGATGACGATGCCCAGGCATTCCAGGAGGTCTTGAACGGCAACGCCCACGGTGTTATCGCTGCCACACCGAAACCGGAGTACGAGACCTTGAAGAACGCCGATCGGCTTTATATGCCCTTTGAGAAGGAACTGTCGAGAGGTTCAGAGGCGATTGCAGTTCGGCATGGAGAATATGACCTGTTGAATTTCATAGACAACTGGATCTATCTGCGAACCGAGGATGGGTGGCTCGAAGAGCGCCGCAGTTATTGGTTTAAATCACTTGACTGGCAGGACGAGGTGGCAGAAAACCAATAGGGCTTCCTCTATTTCAACTCGTGGAGTAGATGAAGCATGATGGCCTTTTGCGCGTCGAGTCTGTTTTCGGCCTGATCATAGATAATTGATCTCGGGTCTTCGACCATATCTTCCGCAATCTCATACCCGTGGTGGATAGGCATGTCGTGCATTACTTTGGCGTTGCTTTCCGCCAGTAGTTCTTTATTTATCTGGTAAGGAAGCATGGTTTTACAACGCGCTTCTTTTTCTTCTTCATAGTCGGGGTCGTTGAAAAATTCCATGTCGAGCCACGTGTCTGTGTAGACGTAGTCTGCTTCGGCAACCGCGGCGCGTGCATCCAGTGTCTCTGTAAGCAACCCTTTGTCCATGAGGCGCTTACGACTTTCTTCATCGACACTCCCCGGCTCCCGTATAGGACATACCAGGGTGAGTTCTACGTTTAACGGTGCGGCGATAGATACCAGTGAATTGACGACGTTGTTGTAGACACCGATGTACGTGAGTTTTGCCCCGGCCACACCCTCTGGTCGGTCTTCGGCTATGGTTAGCATATCTGCCAGGGACTGGCAGGGATGGTACAGGTTGCAGCAACCGTTGATGATCGGCACCGTTGCCGCCTGTTCCATTTCCATTAGTTCGGAGTTTTCCTTCAGGCGGGCCATGATCAGTGCTGCATTGCGGCATAGATAACGGGTCTCAAAGGCGATTTTGCTCAGGGTGAAATTCGTAGACCGCCAGTCAAGATTTATGGCGTGGCCGCCCAATTCCGTCATGCCGGCTTCGAATGAAACCCTGGTTCGCGTAGAAGTTTTCTGAAACATCATCACGAGCGTGTTGCCCTGCATATGCCCCTGATACTCCCAGCGATAGTGTTTCACCCGCTGAGCGAGATTAAGCATTCGAACCGTATCCTCGTTGCTCCAGAACTTCCAGTCGATCAGGTGTTTCAGCTTGCCTTCCATGTACCCCGCCTCATAAATGATGTAGCAAATGGGTAATTCCGTTGAACTTCCTGTCTGCCGTTTTATATTACTACAGTGGGTATCTCAAATAAGCGCCGGGCATTGCTTTGTCAACCAGAATAAAGGTCGCGCTCATGTCTGAAAAACGTCTTATGGTCTCGCTCATTACCCCTACCTACAATGAGAAAGAAAATGTGCCTCTGCTGGCCGAGGAGGTATTCAAAACGGTAGGGGAACATCCTGATATCGACCTTGAACTCATTGTCGTGGACGATAATTCGCCCGACGGTACCGGTCAGGTGGCGGAGGAACTGAGCGAACACTATCCAATTCAGGTGGTGCACCGGGAGAAGAAACTCGGATTGGGCAGTGCCGTAATGGCGGGGTTTCAACGCTCCGACAGACCACTTTTGGGTGTCATTGACGCTGATCTCAGTCACGATCCCATCGTGCTTCCGCAACTTATACAAGCGTTGAGAGATCACGATCTTACCATAGGCAGTCGCTATCAAGCGGGAAGTCAGGTGGAGGACTGGCCTTGGTATCGACAGGGAATCTCTCAGGCAGGCGTCTTCTTTGCCCAACGGCTAACTGGTGTGAAGGATCCGCTCTCTGGTTATTTCTTCCTGCACCGGGAGGTATTGAATGATCTCTCGCTCACCTCCCACGGATACAAGATCTTGCTTGAGATCCTGATCAAGGGCAGATTTGAGCAGTTCGTGGAAATCCCGTTCACGTTCCGAAATCGTGAATACAGTACCAGCAAACTCAATTTCGAGGAGTATTACCTCTTCGCCAAACAGTTACTTGTGTTCTGGGCGCAGTCCAGGCGGAATCGCCGCAAATAGAGAGATCCGATGAAGAAAAGAACGGTCGCACTTCTGCTGTTCGACGATGTGGAGGTCTTGGACTTCGCGGGACCCTTCGAGGTGTTTTCCGTTACAAACGAACTCAACAACTATACCCTATTTGATATTCTCACAGTAGCACAAAGCCGTGAACCTATCCGTGCAAAGAATGGCCTTGTCGTGCAGCCTGATCACGCCATGGCTGATGTATCCAACCCCGATGTTGTGATCATTCCCGGAGGTTCTGGAACGCGCGCGGTGTTACGCGATCCCAATACCATGGCATGGGTCCAGACGTCCGCTTCCAATGCGGAGTTGGTCCTGTCGATCTGCACCGGGTCCCTCATCCTGGCCGCGTTGGGTCTGCTCTCCGGACTGCGTGCCACTACCCACCACGAAAACCTTGATGAACTCTCCGATTTGGCGCCAGATGCCACCATCGTGCGTGGCGAGCGTTACGTAGACAATGGCCAGATAATCACATCAGGTGGGATCAGTGCAGGAATTGACATGAGCCTGGGAGTGGTGGAGCGCCTGATGGGTGCAGAGGTGAGGCGGACAACGGCCAGCTACATGGAGTGGCGAGAATATAATGATTGAAGGATCGTATGATTTACGGACAAGCCGCCCGCTGTGACCACAGAGGGGGCTATGCAAGCTACCCTCTTTACTGCGGATTCCTGCCAGGTTGACCATTAGTCCGTTGCCGACTCCCCAAAGTCCGCCCGCAAGCTTTCGCTGTCCCAACCGACATCACGCTGTTCCCCCGGATTCTCTCTTTCATTCGTTAATGTGCGCTCCATATCCTGAATTCGCTCCCGCGCCGTGGTGATGTAGGCGCCCGGGTCATGGCGCATCGATGCCAATTCCAGGAGGTCGGCTTCATCGCGGCGTCGAAAGATCATCGCCGCACGATGGGCCTGGTACGGGTGGCTGCCCAGAAGCTCCATGGCGTCCGTGGCCAAGCGAATGGACGTGTCGAAAGTCTCTCGATATACATGCGGTACCTCGGCATCAAGCAGCTTATAGGACTCAAGTCGGTTACCCGCACGTGTCATGATTTTGAGATGTCCGAAGTGCTTTCGCACCGTATGCACGATCTCCAACGTCTTTTCGGTGTCATCGATGGCCAGGATTATCAGCTTCGCCTCATCAGCGCCCGCTGAATGCAGCAGGTCGTGGCGCGATGCGTCGCCGTAAAATACTTTCATATCCAATTTGCGAAGCATATCCACGTTATCCGCGTCGAGATCCAGCACGGTAGTCCCTATGCCATTGGCCGTCAACAACCGGCCCACAATGGTCCCGAACCTGCCATAACCTGCTATTATGACGGGATTCTCACCATGGATCTCGTCTGGTTCGCGCTCCTCGTCCCTCTCTGGCGTGCCGATATGGGGAAGGATGAGTCGTTCCGCTATGATCATCAGCAGCGGCGTTGCGGCCATGGACAGGGCCACCACAGCAATGAGTGGCGCGGCTGTCTGCGCTGGTATCACGCCTTCCTGGATCGCGAACGAGAACAGGACAAAGGCGAACTCGCCGCCCTGGGCGAGAGCAAATGCGGTCAGCAGGTTGCTATCAAATCCCATACGGAAGACCTTGCCGAGTATTAGTAGAACGATCAGCTTCACGACATTAAGTAGAGCAACGAGGGAGAGGATCATGCCTGGTTGGTCGCCGACCAGATTGAAATCTATGGAAACGCCTACGGCAATGAAGAATAGACCCAGCAGCAGACCTTTGAAGGGTTCGATATCACTCTCTAATTCGTGCCTGTATTCACTGCCCGCCAGCACGACTCCGGCCAGAAACGTCCCGAGCGCCGGGCTTAGACCGACACTGGACATCAGCAATGCTATACCTATAATCAGCAGAAGCGACGCGGCCGTAAATACCTCCCTCAGCCTGGTAGACGCTATGAAGCGGAAGACCGGTCTCGTAATGTATCGCCCACCTACCACGATACCTGCCACAGCCCCGAACACCACCAGCGTCTGCTGCCACACGGCCAGACCTGATATCCAGGTACTGTGGTCGTCTCCCGACGTTACCACAGCATTTGTAGCCGACA
Source organism: Candidatus Latescibacterota bacterium (assembly GCA_018667995.1). Taxonomy (GTDB): domain Bacteria; phylum JAAXHH01; class JAAXHH01; order JAAXHH01; family JABIQT01; genus JABIQT01. Next base: position 2,389 of record JABIQT010000801.1, on the reverse strand, counting down.
GGGCCAACAGCGGCAGCGCGGCCAGCATAGGGATAACTGCGATATCCTGAAAGAGCAACACCGCGAAGGAGGTATTTCCCGTGTCAGTCTTCATCAGACCTTTCTCATTGAGCGTCTGAAGCACTATCGCGGTAGATGATAACGCCAGAATCATACCAATCGCCAATGAGATATTCCAGGTCAGACCTGCTATCATCGCGATGGCCATGATGATCCCGGTCGTGACAGCTACCTGGAGTCCACCCATGCCCAGGATGGGACCTCGCATGCGCCAGAGCAGCGAGGGTTGCAGCTCAAGCCCGATGAGAAAGAGCATCATTACGACGCCGAATTCGGCGAAGTGCATGACGTCCTCTCCCTCCTCACCAATGAATCCGAGTCCATAGGGACCTATGGCAATTCCAGCAATCAGGTATCCCAGCACCGATCCAAGCCCCAATCTCTTGGCGATGGGGACGGCGATCACGGCGGCGCTCAGATATATGAAGGCCTGGTAGAAGAATCCGTCATGCATTCTGGGAACCTCCATTCCTGGTAAGCACATCATCGAGATTTTCATTGATTCTGTGACAGTCTGCAATCTTGGACCATTCTATCTCATCATCCCGCATCGCCAGAATCATGCGCTGATAGTCCTCCGCGTGCCGCGTTGCATCAACGTCGCTCATGTTAAGGGTGCCATGGACGACGAATGGCGGCAGATAGTGCATACCGCACAGGATGGCTGTCCGTTCAATAGGGACCAGAAGTTCACGTACCGTATTGCCGACAAGTCCGGCTTTGCTGTAGGCTTGCTCACCACCACCGGTAGTCAGGACGTTCAGAAATCTCTTACCGCGGAGGGCCGAGGCCGAGCTGCCATATGCCCACCCATGCTGGAGCACCAGATCCTGCCATTCCTTGAGTATGGCAGGTGTGCTGTACCAGAACATAGGATGGTGCATGATAATAATGTCGTGTTCGGTTAAGAGTCTCTGCTCGTGCTGCACATCTATATCGAACTCGGGGTAGGCGGCATAGAGATCATGGAATGTGACCGCCGTATGCTCCTGCATCGGTGCAATGAGAATGCGGTTGATCCGCGATTTCTGCATGGCAGGATGGGCAAACAGTATGAGTATCTGATTCACATTGGTCCTTTAGAGTCGTCTTTGACTGCGGTTTCTCGATATTTGATGATCTTCGTCTTACTACATCGGAGCGCTAGGAATTGGATCCTGTCCGACATATCCCGACATTCGTGCCCAGCCGTGCTAAATGGTATCGAGAATTCGATCCTCGACTTTCTCTTTCGCGAATATGCGAATCTCCACGCTGAGGTGGATGATATTCGACGCTCACCAAAATAGCAAATTTCACTTTGTGTGACCACCCCCGTAAAGGTATAATGTCACCGTTGATGGTCCTGTCGCGATTCGGAACGCTCAGTATGGGCGCGGCGGAGCTACCTGGACGACTTATCTGACTAACAAGGAAGTCGCTTTTATGGAGACGAATGAATTTGATTACAGGCCATTTGATCGTGATATCTGGGAAAAGGAGTTGGAGAATTTCGTTCCGACGGTGATCTACGATATGCACACGCACATGTGGTCTGAAGCCCATCGAGGCGCATTGACGGGTCCCGCTGTGGGCCTGCGAGCCGAGTTCAATTTCAACGACCACATGCAGTGGGGCCAGCAATTATACCCGGACCGGGAGCTGCATCTGCTGGTACTCGGAACGCCGATCCTGGGCGGGATGGACTACGAGGGGCACAATACCTGGATGGCGGATCAGGTAGCAGATGACGAACAATCTGTGGTGAATATGATCGTGACACCGGATATGTCGCCGGAGTATGTGGCAGATCAGGTCGACAAGCACGGGTTCCTCGGGCTTAAACCATATCGGGTTTTTGCGCCTGATATGACCAATTGTGCCATCCGGGAATTCCTGCCTGAATCTCTCATAGAAGTCGCGCATGATAAACATCTCGCCATCACGTTGCATCTCTCCAAGAAGACGGGCGTGGCTGATCCGGAGAATCAGAAAGACCTCAAAGAGCTGACGGCCCGGTATCCGGGCGCAAAATGGATCCTCGCCCATTGTGCCAGGGCCTTTAACGCCTTTATGATGGAAGAGGCGATTCATTTTCTCTGCGACCTTCCCAATATCTGGTACGACACGTCCGCCGTGAATGACGTATATTCACATTTCCTGTTGATGAAGCACGAGGACCGCAGCAGGGTCATGTTCGGTACAGATAATCTGGTCGTAGGCTTGACACGGGGAAAGTATATCTCGTACGGACGTGCTTGGGAATACCATCCAGGAATGCCCGACCTTCCCCACTGTGACCCCACACCAACGCTGGTAGTCTACGAGCAATTGCGGCAGGAAAAGCAAG
>JABIQT010000788.1 GCA_018667995.1 Candidatus Latescibacterota bacterium | reverse complement strand
CTCCGGCCACAATGCCATCACCACTGTTGTGCAAGTAAATTGCAGCGACAGTCAGAAGACTGTTAATACCATAGACCCAGAGGACAGTCTTTCGGGCGGAGTTAGTCAGGGTAAAGATTCGATGAGTAGAGTGATCTTTCCCGCCGATTGCGACACTTCGTCCTTCAGCGAGACGCGTTATGGTCACCAGAGTAGTGTCAAATATGGGATAGGCGAGCACGATCAGCGGGATGGCGAGTCCCGTAAACGTCTGCTGTCCATTGCTGATCATCAATCCGAGAGCCGCCAATAGAAATCCTACCAGCATACTGCCTGCATCACCTAGAAAAATCGAAGCAGGTGGCAGATTGTATCTCAGGTAACCAAGGCAAGCACCGCCCAGAGCTCCCGCCAATGTCGCCGCGAGTAAATCCCCAGAAAGAATTGATACAACTAAGAATGCGCTGGACGCGATAAAGGCGACACCGCCAGTCATGCCGTCCATATTGTCAAGCAGGTTCATCGCATTGATGAGGCCAACAATCCAGAACAGAGACACAAGCACAGACACGAATTCGTTTTCGATAAACGAAACGCGAAATCCAAAATACACGATGATGGCGCCAGCCAGTATTTGGCCAGCGAGCTTCACGGCAGGAGACATCCCCTGACGATCATCGACCAGTCCAAGAACCACCAGTAGGCCTGCGCCGAGCACCAAGCCAATCAGTTTCTCGGTGACGGCGATGCTGCCCAGCGAAATGCCTGTGGCCAGAGCAATCAAAACCCCACCGAACACGGCAATGCCACCAAGCAGTGGAACTGGAGCTTTGTGAACTTTTCGATCTTCGGGATGATCCAGAAAGTGACGTCGATGGGCCACATAACGGGCCAAAGGCGTGAGCGCAAGCACGGCCACTAATGCCGCGAGGCATGGTATTACGAATTCCATTGAGCAGAAATTCTCCACATGGGGGAGTAGTTTACGAGTCCAAGAAAACCTAAGACAAACAGGTGTATTTAGCCTGCTGCAACTGCAATGATACGGGGCATTGGCACCGTTGTCAAGAGCTGTTCTGGCAAAGTCAAAGGTTAAATTGGCGATCTCAAAAATCAGATGTCCTAAACCTTTAGGACCAACCTCATTTGTTTGGACGCACGAAGCAGGTTCCTTGTTCCAGGTTTTTACATTATAGGGTCGAGCGGCGACGTATTACCGGGGGGCAATACAGGTCTTTAGGAGTTGTTCAAGAGCTGCCGAGGACGTCTCTCGGGTGAAACGGCGGATCACGTACTCATAGCCGCGCTCTCCATATTGTTCACGCTGTCCGGGCTGTTCCTTCAACGAGATGATTGCCTCAGCGAGTTGGGCAGGTTCCTCCGGCTCAACGTAACACCCAGCCCCGGCCTCTTCCAAAATCTCTCGGGCCTCCCCTGGTACCGTCAGGATTACTGGCTTGCCGCATGCCATGAAATCGAACATCTTCGATGGAATAAATGTGTCGAAAATGGCCTGTCTGCGCAAGGGTACGAGCATCAGCTGGGAAATCGCGATAAACTCAGGAATTTGATTGAGCGGTACCTGTTCATGGAACCGGATATTTGAAAGCCTTCGGGTCTGCGCGTCCTCTACCAGACGTGCTTTAGCTGGCCCGTCCCCAATGAAGAGGAATACAATCTCTTCCATATTCTTCAGGCACTCAGCGCAGTCGAGAATGGACGATAGGGCCTGGGCGATACCGTGCGTACCTGCAAAAGTAACCACGAACCGTCCACGGAGATCCAGTTTATCTATCAAGTCTTGAGACGGCGGCAATGGGCGGAATAGTGATGGAATGGTGCCATTTGGAATCCAATGTACCTTCCTCCTGCCAAGCTCCGTAGACTCAATAGCGGCGCAGAACCCTCTTGTAACGGCCGTAATCTCGGTCGCATGTCGATAGAGGAACCTTTCCACGAATTCCGCGATTCTGATAAGTCGCTTATTAGACAATTCTCCAAGAGCCACCGCAGCACCTGGCCATAGGTCCCGCACATCAAATACGTAGGGAGTTCGCTTGAGGCGGCTCAGCAAATAGGCTGTGACACCCACAAATAGCGGCGGCGAAGTAGCAAAAACCACATCACACCGTGGAAGCATCAGGCCCCCAACGAGACCGCTGACCATGAATGAGATGTAGAACCCTATTCGTGTAAGCATGGTTTTGGTCGTCGACGTAAGCACCCACGTGTGAATCACGGTTACCCCGTCCTGATCCTCCCGATGATACCATTTCCCACGATAGAATTCTGGGATTATGCCCGTGGGATGGTTCGGTATCTCACAGACGACAAATACCTCGTGGCCCTTCCGCTTAAGGTATTTTGCAAATTCCATCATCCGCGTTTGAGTGGCTCCGACCTCCGGGGGGTAATACTGCGACAACAATAGTACTCTCATGATGGACTCGCCCCGAACTCTATTTTGATTTTCCCCTGAAAAGGTACTACTCCAGCCCACAAGCACACCAGTTTCTGATTTGGCTGCCGAATACCGAATTCCGGAGAGTATGTTGAGGGTTCCAATTCAACGCGATCCCACATCTCAACGTGAACAATCCCAAACAGCTGTCCATTCATTGATAGATCAAATGATAGAGGATCATCTGTATTAGACCTCAAGTGGACACACGGATGGAAATGCAAAAAACCCTTGGCCACATGGCGTCCTTTACCCTCGATGAAATCGGTGAGCGTGATGGAGCGATCTGTAAGGTTAAATTCCCTCAGATGCTCTGGTCGCCCGTGTAAACGCTTGTACCCGTCATGTGCACATCGTACCGTGAGAGATCCTGAATCTTCAGAGATTTCGAGCCCTTTTGGCCTGGCTCTGCGGGCCACCCGGAACACACCCCATACCTCCGACGAATCAGATCCATCCATTTCTACAGTGTTGTGGGCCGCAGTCGACCTCTGGTACATACGATCGTGGTTCATTGCATAGCAGGAAGTTCCGGAATCCACGACAATCCTTTTGCCGCCCAACGAAAGTTCGTAGGAGAGCGTATCCGCATGAGCGTGAGCTGGTATATGCTTGGGCCCGATCTCCCCTACGTCCATTATGGCAGTCAGATTTCTCTGATGATATCGGATATAACCCGATTCTCGTAGATGGACCAGGTCAGACCTGTCCACAGAATCGGTCTTAATACCCAAAGTTTGGG
>JABIQT010000800.1 GCA_018667995.1 Candidatus Latescibacterota bacterium | reverse complement strand
GCGCCGTCGAATACATAATGTTTGCCAACTGAAACATCAGTTTCGCCTAACATTGTCAACTGGACGACACCGTTGTTTTCCAGGGCGGTGCGTCCGGAAAGCCTGTAAGAGTGGTATTCGAATGCCTTCTGCTCCTCAAATTGAGGCATGACGCGGGCCGACATAGTAGCCACGCCGTCAAACCGCTCCCGCAGGACAGCTTTACGATTGCCTTGAACGCGGTTTACTTCTCCAGCTACGAGGGTCAACTCCGCATTTTCGTACGATGCGCCGGATCGGTTCTCGATGGATGCCCAACTGGTGAGTTTCATACTCTCGTCATCGGCCTTGACCACAGCGGAGTATTCCACATGCCAATTCAGCCCTTCCGTCAAATAGCTTATACCCAGTCTGTGATCTCGCTGGTCCGTTGGGCTCTCCACAAGCCACACCAGTGATGGCTCTGTAAGCAAATCTTCCGGCATATCCGAAACACTGACTCGCTCAACTGCCTGCCTGGGTATCAGATCCACCCTACCTCCATCGCTACGGAGCGCGATATCCCCGATGGAATTCAAGAGGACCCCACTCAGTAAAGTACCAGATCCCTCAACACCCAGTTCGACTTCCTGTCCGACGAATCTATCCAGCAACGAGTCCCGTGTAAGTGGGTTATATATGTAACGCTGCGTGAGAATCTGAATGGTATCCGACGCCTGTATCGGTGTCATTCGAACGGACGTAGGGTCTATCTTGGTGGGCACTCCAGATATGGCAACGGTATTTGCGCCCCGTACGAGATTCAGCGAGCGGACCTCACTCACCAACCCCAGGCCATTGCTGTAGACCGCGAGACGTAGGTCTTCGATCTCCTGGGCTACCGCAGTACCTGGAAGCAGAACTGTGCCATATACCACAGCAAAGGTCAAGAGCGCTGCCCGTCCGATGGTGCGCAAAGAAAACTTCATATCATTTACCTCCATTCACCCTCTCTGTTAACTTTCAGTATTCTAAGCCTTGGTAATTCAAAACGGCGCACGAGGAACAGGCCGAATAGGAATCCGCCGATGTGAGCATACCAGGCCACACCCCCTCCCCCACCGCTGTTCATGAGCTGTATCAGGAACCAGAGCCCCAACATGATAACCGCTGGAATCTGGATCACCTGGATGATTATAAAGAAGAAGATCAGCGTCTTCACCTTGGCATGCGGATACAGTACGAAATAGGCGCCAAGAACTCCAGCTATGGCACCACTAGCTCCGATCATAGGAACTGTGGATGTTGGTTCCGAAATCACATGAACTAGGCTGGCGGCGAGCCCGGCCAGGAGATAGAACACAAGAAAACGGCCATGCCCCATGGCGTCTTCGATGTTGTTTCCGAAGATCCAGAGGTACAGCATATTCCCACCGGCGTGCATAAAACCCCCATGCACGAACATGGCGGAAAAGAGTGTGAGTGGCAGGGGGAATAGTGCAGGAGGGTATGTCATGTTGGTGCCTGGAATAGAGAATTCCGATCGAGAGACAAAGCTGACTAATTCATAGGGAATCGCACCCGTCTGGAATACGAACATGTTCTCGGCAGCTTGACTCAATACCATTTGGTACAAGAACACGGCAGCATTTATCGCGATCAGCCCGATCGTTATGATAGGCTTACGGGTGGTTGGATTGTCATCGGATAAAGGGAGCACTTTATTCCTTAATATCAAAAAAAGTAGAGACGCGCGAATCGGCGTCTCTAAGGAAAAGTATCAAACCAATAATATACAACCAAGGATCCGCCCCCGTCAATATCGGACCAGTACCCGTTCCAGATCTATGCCGTGTAACTCAGGCGTCTGCTCCCGATCCAGAAAGCCAGCTTGATCACTGACATGCTGGCTCACATAGGCATGGAGTTCCCTTACTGTGATGATGCTATCACCATTTTCGTCAGCATGGCCCTTGAGCCCCTTAAAGAAAAAGTAGGTAAACAGACCGTGCGACTTCTCCGGATAACTGGAGCTGACTTGATTGCCTTGGGCTGCCGTGAATACAATCAGATGGGGGCCTACTTCGCTGCGGCGTGGTTCCACACCAATGCCTCTC
>JABIQT010000329.1 GCA_018667995.1 Candidatus Latescibacterota bacterium | reverse complement strand
GTTATCGCATTTCACGGGAGCTTCCACGGCCGAACCATGGGGGCACTCTCATTGACCGCCAGCAAGCCTATTCATAAGAAAGGCTTTGGGGCACTGGTACCGGGAGTCATACACATCCCCTACGCATACTGCTATCGATGCGCATACCATCAATCCTACCCAAACTGCCAACTCGCCTGTGTTTCGCATATTGAAGATGTGATCTTCAAACATGGCGTGTCTCCGGATGAAGTCGCCGCGATACTGGTGGAGCCTATACAGGGCGAGGGCGGATACATACCGCCTCCCGAAGACTACCATAGGGCCTTGAAGGACGTGGCTGATAGACATGGAATTCTCTATATAGCTGACGAGGTTCAAACTGGTGTCGGTCGCGCAGGAACCATGTTTGCCATTGAACAGTGGGGGGTCATTCCAGACATTATTGCGCTCGCAAAGGGCCTTGCCTCAGGAATGCCACTGGGCGCAACCATTGCTAGATCAGATCTTATGAATTGGGAACCTGGCACTCATGCCAGTACATTTGGTGGAAACCCGGTCGCCTGTGCAGCTGCACTGGCAACACTGCAACTGATAAGGGATAGGTATCTTCCGAATGTCAACACAATGGGTACCCGATTGACAGCAGGACTTACCGCTCTGAAGGATCGCTTCCAATGCATTGGTGATATTCGGGGCAGGGGCCTGATGATAGGTGTTGAGATAATTAGGGACCGATCATCTCAACACCCGGACGCCCAACTGGTGGAACGCATCCTTCTGAGGAGCTTCGAGCAAGGATTACTCTTATTAAGCTGCGGCACCAGTACCGTTCGCTTCATGCCCGCGCTCATCGTGAACGAAGGCGAGATTGACGAAGCGCTCAGGATATTTGAGCAAGTTTTGGCGGAGTGCCAATAACACACACGGCCGCCCTATTTAACCATCACGTAATCCTACTCTGAAGGAATGCCAAATGGATAATGTAGTAGCCCGCTCCTGGCGTGGCGAGATCGTTGAAAGTCTTATCCGAGCACACATTGCAGTGGCAGACATAGAAGGCAATCTACTGTACGCGACTGGCGACCCCTCATACGTCACCTATTGGCGATCCTCATCTAAACCAATTCAGGCCCTTCCGCTTGTTGAATCCGGAGCGGTAGACGCCTTAGGACTCAGTGAGGAAGAGCTGTCTGTCGTTTGCGCTTCACACAATGGAGAGGATTTCCACACAGATGCAGTACGGTCTATTCTTAAAAAGGCTAGTCTCTCGGAGGATGCGCTGCAGTGCGGCTCTCATCCCATCGACCGATCATTTCATCGGCGCGACTTACCCGATGCTGCGGAACCACTTCGTATCCATAGCAATTGCTCAGGCAAACACGCCGGCATGCTGGCAGTAAGTCAACACATGAACTGGCCAATAGGGAGCTATCGGGACCCGCTGCATCCTCTCCAGCAGCAAAATTTGAGAAACCTCGCGGAACTATCGGACTATCCTGCAGATAAGATCTGTATCGGTATTGACGGATGCGGCGTCCCAGTCTTCTCCATGCCGATACGGAACATCGCTCTCGCCTTCGCCAGACTCGCGCACCCCGTAGGACTCCCGTCGAGTCGGCAAGATGCTCTGGCACGCATTCGGAATGCAATGATGGCCTATCCACATATGGTGGGAGGCACTAACAGGTTCGATTCTGACCTCATGCGAGGAGCTGCGGGATCAGTGGTGTCGAAGGGCGGGGCCGCAGCCTTACAAGCCATAGGCCTGCCGAATCGTGGTATTGGTATTGCGGTTAAGATCGAAGATGCCGACGCTTCCTATATTGCCCCTACATCGATTGCAGTGTTGGAACAATTAGGAGCCCTGTCAGCTCCTGCTCTCGAGTCCCTCAAGAAATACCGAGAATTCGAGTCGTACATAAATACCCATGATGAACTTGTTGGCCACACGGAAACGACCCTTATGCTACAGAGTACCATTGCCAAATGAGCAAAAACGACAAGGCCGGAGCAGATTCTGCTCCGGCCAAAAATGCAGGCCAGGATCAACACGATTGCCGTGTCGCCGAACCTCGTAATGTAGATGATATCCATTGGCTCGGCCAGTTTTCCCGACGTTTCCAATGACTGTACGGCGCGAGATCTCTTGATCAACAGTTACACCGAGGGCTGACAGATGCCCGTACCTTGTGATCAATCCATTCTTGTGGTCAACCTCTACGAATAACCCAAGGTAAGCATTCAGGCCCGTCTGTGAAACTGTTCCTGCCGCAGTGGCATGAACGGGGGTACCGCGGTTTGCAGCGATATCAATGCCATTGTGCATACGTCTTAGCCCGGTAAACGGATCGTTTCTCATACCAAATCGGCTTGTTGTGACGCCCTTAACAGGTCGGACAGTGGGGACACGATCCCAGTAGGTCTGTGTGTCCTCGGCCTCAGCTTCAATCTCTTCAAGACTTGAAAGGGAAAGACTAGCCTCCCGTATCAACTGATCTAAAGTTCTCTGCAATACTGCTGAACGAGCAAGAGGCGAATCCGGCTCATCAGGAATAGCCTCATCGACCAGCGCTCCTCCAACACCGACCTCACGCACATCGGGATGGATGTCCGGTAGTCCCACCACGATCCGAGTGTCCTGTTCCTTCTCGATAATGGTATTGAGGCGCTCATTGTATCTACCGCTCAGCAATTCCAGATCAGCCAGACGCGTCTGCAATTCCTGATTCTTGACCTTATAATATGCCGTGCTAGCCGCCCATAGTCCCACACCAATTAGAGAGACGACAACGGTGGCAAGGACCGTAAGCGTAGCATTCTGCATCCGCCCCATTTTACCAGCGCGGTGCCCAAGCAGCAGAACTGTGATTTTTGGTATTCTCGGCAAAGTTCGTCTCCCGTCCAGAATCTCTTAGCGACGCTGAACAAGCCTGCAATCTTATTATCATTAATGGCGAACAGAGAAATATAGCCGTAAATCGTTGCGCGTCAATCGAAAAGTAATTCCGATATGCTTTTATTTCAAAATAGAGCGTGTAAGTCAAAAACAAAAAGGACCGATACGGCAGGGCAGTATCGGTCCTGTTAGTAGCGATTAAGAACAACGAGCTAGTCCACAACAACTTCCTCTGGGAAGAAATAGGCGGAAGGATCCACTATTCTCCCGTTTCTCCGGACCTCGTAATGCAAATGGTAGTTGGTTGCACGCC
>JABIQT010000797.1 GCA_018667995.1 Candidatus Latescibacterota bacterium | reverse complement strand
CACATCGATTATATCATCAATGAAGGCGGGGAATTCATGACCGAAGGGAAAGCCGTAATACCGAACGCCATAGTCCTTCTCGCCGACCAGAACGATGGCCGGCATACGTTCCACACCGTACTTTTCGACCATGGCTGAATCCATCTCGAAATCAAAGATCTCGAGTGTCAGTGTCTCAGCCAGGTCTGCCAATTCCTGCAGGACGGTTGCCATCTCCCCGGCATGCTCGGGTGGCTCAGATTTCCGGGTGAAGAGGACCATTGAAACTGGGGTTGTGACCGCAGAGAAACGTTCCTTTATGGCCTGTTGATCACTTTCCTTGATCATCGGCATGGTTCATTTACTCCTTATTAGACGGTATTCGATTACTATGGCTGCGCACAGGACGACACAACATAGGACGTAGGGTGCTCTTAGTCCAACCATTTGTGCCAGGACTCCACCGATCAGGGGGCCAGAGACATTGCCCAAGCCCACGATCATCTCATTCAGGGCGCCCCCTTCGCCTTTGCGTTCCTGCTGGAAGAATGAGTAGAATTGGCTCGCCGTGAAAGATCCACCAACCAGAAGTCCCAGCGTTGCGAACCCGACCCCAATGTAAATAGGATCGCTTGCCAGGGCGGTTATGATCATTCCGATGACCGTTGCCACTTGCGGGACGATCAGTGGATATAATCGAAACTGCCAGAAATGGGACTTCCGTGCCAGCGTGAATATCAGAAACTGAATCAACCTGGGCACGGCCAGCAGATAGCCCAGGACGGCTGGTGAGATGGAAAGTTCCTCGGCCAGCTTCGGAAATTGGTTGTTCAGAATACCCATCACGAAGAAACCTGTAAATGCTGCGATCCAGGCAACCCTCCTGTATCGGACGGTGTCACCCATTTCGACCGGGGCTGTATCCACATCATCTTCAGGTTCTGATGCCGCTACGGATCGGTCTATGCGCAGGAGAAATAAGGCGACCGCCAGCAGCAGCATGCCGATCATAGCCAATCCGAACGGAAAGCGGCTGTTTACCTCGTAACTCAATCCGCCGATAATCGGACCGTTCATATAGCCAATGGTCCAGACCATATTGAATGTGCCCAGAGTTTTCGCCAGCTGTACCCGGTTTTTTCCCTCTGCCAAAGTGGCCTGAAGGGCTGGCCAGAAGAGTGCAAGCGTCATCCAACACAGCGGGGTTATGAAGAATAGCATCCACACCTGTTCGACATAGATCAAGATGCCGAATACCACTGCTGCCCACAGGGCGGCTATAGCCATCAATCGCTGTCGATCGAAGCGATCAGCCAGTTTCCCCGTGAAGGCGCACGAGATGGTATATGCCACACTGCCAGCCGTTCCTATCAGTCCGAGTTCGACAACGGATGCCCCCAGTTGTAGGGCAAGCAGTGGAATGGCAAACGTGACAAGACCGGTGCACAGGTCCATCATGAAGGCGGATATGTAGAGAAAGTTATTACCGCGCAGTGATCTGGTCAGGAGAGATTCCCCTGGGTTGGGCCCCGGGAAATCATATTTGACGTAAGCAGGACAATCGAGACCAGTATCAGCAGGAAGACACCGTAGGCGGCGGCACTCCCGAAGTTGAATTGGCGCAATTGAGAGAGGATTTCGATGGCAATGGGGCGATTACTGTAGACGTACAGAAGGATGGAAGATACGAATTCACCGAGCGCGGTAACGAAAGCCAACAATGTACCCGCGAGTACGCCCGGCCCTATCATCGGCAGGGTTACCCGTCGAAAAGCGTAGAACCACTTTGCTCCGAGGCTCCTGGCCGCTTCTTCGAGCGAATCATCGACCTGCTCGAAAGCTGCGGACGCAGCTCGAAAGACGATAGGCAGATGCCGGATGAAATAGGCAATGGGCAAAAGCCAAAAGGTCCCGATAAGCACCTGTCCAAAACTAAAAGGCGTGCCCGTGCTGAAGGCCACAATGAGATTAATGGCAACCACGGTGCCAGGAAGGGCCCAGGGAATCATCACCAGGGCGTCGAGCAGCCGTCGTCCACGAAATCGTCCTTTAACGACCAGATAGGCCGCGGACACACCAATTCCAAGATCGGCGATGGTAGCCACTACGGCCATTTGAATGCTGTTTCGGATGGGGTCAAGGACAGCTGGATCTCTGAATAGACGTGTGTAACTCTCTGTGGAATAGGTAGTCGGCAAAATCTGAAACGTCCACGTCCCATCCTTTACAAATGAAAGCAGCAGAATCGTCAGGTGAGGAAGCAGCAGGAT
>JABIQT010001049.1 GCA_018667995.1 Candidatus Latescibacterota bacterium | reverse complement strand
AGCAGAGCCTGGTCGCCATAAAACGGATTTCGTGGGGCAGCCCTGGCACCGGCAATGAGGTATTAATACAGGCGGGAGATTCCGTTTCCCTTTTGTCGCGAATCGATATTCCTCTCAATAGCGATTTAATGGTGACTGGCGTGGTCAGACCGGACAGATATGTGATTCCTGAGGTCTTGGTTCCTGTCCATCCTGCGATGACAATAAGCGGTTCCAAGGTTGCCTTCATTAGTGGATGTGACCTCTGGGTTGTGCCGCGTAGCGGATTGGGTGCCGTGCAGTTAACGAGTGGATCCGAAGAGGACGCGTTTCCAGATTGGACGTCAGAGACGGAAATTGTCTTTCAGCGACGACTGACTCCAGAGGCAGAATGGGAAATATGGACTCTTGATGTGCCTGATCTCTGATGGAACCAAATTGACGTCCGTGCGATTCAATATAAACACCTTGACAGTGCCCTATCGAAGATCGCACGTTCAAAAATATAGACAGTACCTGCTATGAGGAGATCTCTTGTGTTGCGAATCATTGCCAATATCACTTGTCTTGCATTTGCGGTGGCATTTGCCGGTTGCAGTGAGGGGATACTGAGGCCGGGAGATGTAGCTCTGCCGATGACAGGACTCTATCGCCTTGAGAGCCGTACTTTTACTGCCCAGGACTCCGCTGCGACCCTTCTGAGTCTCTTGGTTCCGCCGGCAGTTAGGTCCCGGTTAGTTCTGAATGCGGATGGCCGGTATGGGCAGGTCGATACCACGGAGACTTCTTCCGGCGCCATCGTGACCAAAGAAACCGGTCGTTGGAGTGTGATAGAAGATGACTTTTATGTGGAATCGGATTCCGATCGATTTGCCGTAGAGAAATACACGTACGATCAGGTGCGATTGGTTCGAACACTAAGAGATCTCCCAAGCTCCGATGGATTCTTTCAGATCGTAGATGTTTGGCGGCGATAGTTGCGTGCGTTCGGACTGACACTTTTAAACATATCCCTAATACGAGACTGCCATGAGCAACGAATCCAAACAGGCCAGGGCGGAAGCCCGCATAGGTCAGTCTCTCAGGTCGTACTTCAATGTAGCAACTGCGAAGCACTCCCCGCTCCGAATGATCGCCAAAGACCTTGATGTCAGCTTGATCACAGCGAAGGTCTGGACCTACCAGTTCAACCCCTATAACTATCGACTTGATTTTGGCGCCACTATTACAGCGCTCTATGTGCTCGTACTGGCTGGTGTAGTCGTAGGTGGCTTTTTGACCTACTACTGGATTAATCCCTATTGATTTTGTCTCTCGCTGGATTATATTAGCAGCTCAATTGACACTATCTGAATCCTACAGGGAACAAGCATGTCGAAAGTTGAGGATGAGGTCCGCGTCAGCGGAACCTCTGAGGCCCTACCCGACTATGAAGACGGTTTTAACCTTAAAACCGTAATTGGAATCATATTTCTCGGCCTCTTCATGATTCCGGGCTCGATCTATCTTAATCTGATCGCCGGTCAGAGTCTTGGTCCAGCTGCTGAGTGGACGACTATCATTCTCTTTATCGAGGTCGCCCGCCGCTCATTTACCACGCTGCGACGCCAAGAGATCTACATGCTGTACTACGTCGCAGCCAGTTTGACGGCTGGATTTGGCGTGGCACTCTCCGGTGGACCCTTCGCCCAACTTATATGGAACCAGTATTTTGTGCAGTCTCCTGGCGCCAAGGCGTTCGGGATAGACGATCAGATCCCGTCGTGGGTTTCACCCCTAGCATCGTCTGATGCTATAGTCTCGAGATCTTTGTTTCATGCGGATTGGCTCGCACCCATCGCATTGACAGCTATTCTGTACATATTTAGTCGCGCAAGCGCCTTTACCTTGGGCTATGGATTATTTCGAGTAACGTCAGATGTTGAGAAATTGCCCTTTCCGCTGGCTCCAATCCAGGCCGAAGGAGCTACCGCGCTGGCCGAGAGCTCCTCAGGCAACGAAACATGGCGGTGGCGGGCATTTAGCATGGGAGCTATGCTAGGCCTGGTGTTCGGAGCCTTCTATATCGGCATACCAGCCATCACGGGCGCACTCTTGACCGAGCCGATTGCCCTAATACCAATTCCTTTTGTCGATCTCACCCGCAACACGGAAAGCATTCTTCCCGCGGCTGCCGTGGCCATAGAACTCAGCCTCCAGCCCGTGTTGATAGGATTTGTGCTGCCATTCTGGATCGTGATTGGTGGTGTAATAGGTTCGGTATTGACGCTTATCCTGAATCCCTTTTTCTATGATCTTGGAATTCTATCGACCTGGTCTCCCGGCATGGACACCATCCAAACGACGCTAGTAAATGACATAGATTTCTGGATGAGTGTGCGCATAGGTACAGCCTTTGCTGTGGCGTTGCTCGGGATTTTCAGCATAGGTCAGGCAATCAGGGCCCGACAGAAAGCCAACCGGGAGGGAAAACCAAAGCAGTCGTTCAAACCACCGCCTGGCCGCGGCGATTTTCCGTTGAAGGTTATAATAGGGGTATTTCTGCTTATCACGGTAGGTTACGTCACGCTGAGTTGGAAACTGGTACCTGGCTTTCCTGTGATGTTCTTCATCTTCTACGGATTCATCTACACGCCCCTCAGTTCCTACGCAAGCGCACGTCTACGTGCTATTACAGGTGCAGACCTACAGTTCCCCATGATCAAGGAAGCGACGTTCCTGCTCAGCGGTTACAAAGGGGTGGATATATGGTTTGCGCCGATCCCCATCTTCAATTACGGCGGGCAGGCTCAGGCTTTCCGTGAGATCGAATTGACACGCACCAGATTCAGTAGTGTACTCAAAGCCGAGTTAGTGATGATCCCTGTTCTCCTTTTCTGCAGTTTACTCTTCTGGCACTTTATCTGGGGACTGGCACCCATTCCGTCTCAAGCTTATCCGTTTGCCCAGAAATTCTGGCAGCAACAGGCGACGATGCAGGCACTTTGGTATTCGAGTACTTCGGGCGGCGGGGTGGAGAACAGCTATCTTCTGGAGGCTTTAAAGGCGCCGCTGATCACGGGTGGGTTGGTCTTTGGCGTCGCCGCCTATGCGTTGTTGGCGGCATTCAATCTCCCGGTGATTCTCATTTTCGGAATCATCAAGTCGATTGGAACCGTTTCGCATAATTTCCTGCCGGAGCTGTTCGGAGCATTGCTGGGTAAGTTCTATATGGAGAAGAAATTCGGAAAGCAGCAGTGGTATCGTTACACCCCTGTGCTCGCCGCAGGATATGCCTGTGGTACCGGACTGGTTGGAATGGCTACGGTGGCGATCGCACTCATCACAAAGACTGTTTCGCCATTAGTGTATTGAGATTGATGTTGGGGAAATCAGTCTTTGTCCAACCGCTCCTTCAACTGATCGACTAAATCGGGGATCAACTCAACCAGTTGTCCCATAGGACTACCGGGTGTCTGCAAATTGAGTAACTGAACATCGTCGTCACGAACAACGAGAAAAGCAACAGGTTCGACTGATACGCCCCCGCCCGTGCCCCGCCCCTCGCCATTCGATCCTTCCCCGCCAAAGCCACCGGCTCCGAATCCCATAGAGATCTTAGAAACCGGTATGACAAAAGCATTGCCGACTTCCATCGGCTTACCCACATGCACTTCCGTTTGCGCTATGTTCTTTAGTTCCTCAAGCACAGTTTGAATCATGTCTTCGACAGCCATCGTCCGATCTCCTGGCTTTGATACCGTGGTTTCAAGCGGTCCTACTGCGAGCTTGTGAATATAAACATACGGCCGAATACTGTCCAAATCTTTCTGTATCTACCTGAAGGCATTGAACTTTTCTGTGGTTATTTCTTGACTCCTATTCAGGCGTTGTGTACATTGATGTTTGGTATACCCCTGTTATATCATCATCCGATTAGTCAGTTGCCTTTCCTGACTGGCTACCAAGTAATGAATGCCCTCTGTAAACGTCTGGGAGTTATCTGATGAAGTTGTTGACCCAAAAGCAGCAGAACGTATTTGAATTCATCCGGGGTCAGGTAAATCGCATGGGCTTTCCGCCCAGCGTAAGAGAGATCGCACAGGCATTTGAGATCAGTACCAGAGCTGCTTACGATCATCTACGAGCCATAGAGAAGAAGGGATACATTCGACGGGATCCGATGAAACCTCGAGCAATCGAAATCATCGGTAACAGAGGGCGGGATATAGTCAATTCAGACGAGGTCACATTAGTGCCGCTTGTCGGACGAGTTGCTGCAGGCGTCCCTATTCTGGCCGAGGAGAATGTAGAAGATAATTTGGCTTTTCCGGCCTCAATGGTTCAAAATGGAAACATATTT
>JABIQT010000549.1 GCA_018667995.1 Candidatus Latescibacterota bacterium | reverse complement strand
CTCACGCTTGCCGTGCACGCCGCGCGCAAAGCAGGGCAATTCATCGTCGAGCAGACTTCTCGATCCGGTCGTATCAAGGACGTGGCGGCGCGAGAGTTGGTTACGGAATCAGACAGGCAGGCCGAGCGCCTTATCCAGGACGAGATACTGAATTCCCGATCGGGCGATGGATTTCTGGGCGAAGAATTTGGCTATGTGGAAGGTGAATCAGGCTATACATGGGTGGTTGACCCCATAGACGGAACCACCAACTACACCCACCACCTTCCGGAGTTTTGCGTATCCATAGCGGTCTTGCAGGACGGAGCACCTCAGATTGGGGTGGTCTTTGATCCCAACCGAGATATGTGCTACAGCGCCGTCCGCTCTGAGGGTGCCTTCTGCAATAATAGACCGCTCCACGCGATCCCCAGTCCGCTGACTCCTCAGACCTTATTTGGATTTTCCACCAGGTTCATAGACCGTCGTCCCGACCACGTCCTGAAGGTACTGGACTTCTGTGATGAATACAGGAATCTCGGATCCGCGGCACTTCATCTATGTTACACAGCCCAGAATTGGCTTGACGGTACATTCGCAGATTCGACGCGACTCTGGGATGTGGCGGCGGGAGGTCTCATTCTTACAGAGGCAGGTGGTGGCGTTCTAAACTTCCAGGGCGACCCCCTGTTTCCCCTGGAAGACGATATTGCGGCGTACACCCATCAATATGTCCCCATGGTGGCAACTAATGGCGGCCCTGATACATCAATGCTCCGCCGTTTGTTCTCAGACGGGCCGATCGAGTGACCAACAGTATCCCCAAAGAACGCCTTAAAAAAGAACTAACACTCTTCCACGTCTATGCCATTGCTACTGGTACCACGCTGAGCGCTGGTTTCTTTCTCCTGCCGGGGCTTGCAGCGGAGGCCGTGGGGCCGGGTATTGTTCTGGCCTATATGCTCGCCGTTGTACCCCTGATTCCTGCTGTATTCAGTATAGTAGAGCTGGCCACTGCCATGCCGAGAGCCGGCGGCGTGTATTACTTCCTCGATCGGGCGCTGGGGCCGTTGGTGGGTCTGATAGGTGGCATGGGTACCTGGCTGGCGTTGATTCTGAAGGTAGCCTTCGCCCTGGTTGGGATGGGGGCCTATATCAGCCTGTTTGTTCCTGGATTGAGCCTAACCCCCGTCGCCGTCTCACTCGCGGTGGCTATCGGAATCCTGAACATATTCGGCGCAAAGAAGAGCGGGCGCCTACAGATTTTCCTGGTAATCGGTCTCTTGATTTTACTTACAGGTTTCATTCTGACCGGTGTTCCTCGAATTGATCCATCACACTTCCGCACGGTCTTCGATAGTGGATTCTCATCCCTCTTGTCCACTGCCGGCCTGGTTTATATCAGCTATGTCGGTGTGACGAACATCGCCAGCCTTTCAGAAGAAGTACAGGACCCGGAACGCAACCTGCCACTGGGTGTATTCCTGGCACTTGGAACATCCATAGTCATCTATGGTATCGGCACGGCCGTGATGGTTGGAGTCATTCCACTCGAGGAGTTGACCGGTGACCTCACACCCGCGGCCACGGCAGCCGGATATATCTTCGGTGAGTGGGGTGTCATACTGGTATCCATTGCCGCGATACTGGCGTTTATATCTGTGGCTAATGCCGGTACATTGAGTGCGTCACGATATCCGCTTGCCATGAGTCGAGACCATCTGATACCGAGCTTCATCAATAGATTCAGCAAGTTTGGCACACCTGTTTATTCCATTCTGATCACGGTGACGTCCATCGTGTTACTGCTGGTCCTGTTCGATCCAACGGGCATCGCCAAGCTGGCAAGTGCCTTCCAGCTGCTCATGTTCGCGCTGGTTTGCCTGGCCGTCATCATCATGCGCGAGAGTCGAATCGAGTCATATGACCCTGGTTACAAAGCACCACTCTATCCCTGGATGCAGATCGCGGGTATCGTTTTTCCCATCATAATCATTGGCGAAATGGGGTGGCTATCGGTTCTGTTCTCACTGGGATTAATCGTTGTTGGTATCGTCTGGTACTGGAAGTACGCCAAGGATCGCGTCGTGCGCAACGGAGCCATTTATCACATCTTTGAACGGCTCGGTCGTTCGCGTTTCGAAGGATTGGATCGCGAGTTGCGGGAGATTCTGAAGGAGAAAGGGCTGCGCGATGCGGACCCATTCGAGGTGATTATCTCTCGTAGTCACGTGATTGATCTACCCGATTCCATGTCATTCCAGGACCTGGTGCCCATGGTAGCTGATCGTCTCTCCGAGCGCCTGCCGCACACTTCTGAGGAAATATCCGATCTATTGATGAAAGGCACGCAGACGGGCGCCACACCTGTGACCCATGGGGTGGCACTCCCCCACTTCAGGTCTGATGGTATAGATCTGGCAACCATGGTCATCGTGCGGGCCCGGGAAGATGTCCAGATTACCTTTATTAACATGTTGAGTACGGAAACGGAAACAGCTGCAGTGAAAGCCGTATTCTTTCTAGTCAGTCCTGAAGACGATCCGGGACAGCATCTCAGGATCCTCGCCCAGATTGCCCGGCGGGTGGAGGATGAGGATTTCGCTTCGAGCTGGGAAACTGCCCCGGACATTCATGCCATAAAAGATGTGCTGCTGCGGCATGACCGGTATCTGATTCTACCGGTGCGTCATGATCTTGCATCATCGTCCATGATCGGAACCAGGATCGCAGATATCCAGATTCCTGACACCTGCCTGATCTCGTGGATACGTAGAAACTGGCAGGTCATCGTACCTCGCGGGAATACTGTTATACAGCCCGGCGACGAATTGACCATTATTGGTGATCCACAGGACCTCCAGATACTGTCCCAATCCTATTCAAGCAGTACCATAGAAGAGAACAGCGAAACGGGGAATTAGTATGGCGCTGTGGCGATGGCTGATACTGATTATTCTGGCCGTGGGCACGGGTTGCACCGACGACCAGCCACTGATAAAGAGGACGGCATTGCAGGGCGTCACAATAATCGATGGTGGAGGAAATACGCCTCTATCAGATCAGGTGGTCGTGCTCCGAGATGATCGCATTGAAAAGATCATCGCGGCTGATGTGTATTCCCCGGATCCTGGCACTATAGTCCATGAACTGCAGGGGCACTTTGTAATTCCTGGCCTCATAGACATGCATGCCCATGTGTCTATACTATCCCTCGAATCATTGGCTCAGCCGGAACCAGATGCGGACCACGAGACCTCCAAACGCGTTCTGAAGATATTACTGGCACACGGCATCACTACGGTACGAAACCCGGCTGCGCCCACCGAAGACGGAATTTCTCTTCGTGACAGCGTCGCGTCCGGGGCCTTCCCTGGCCCGAGAATTTTCACCTCCGGTTATGTGCTGAATAGAAGAACCTTTGGACCCTATCTGAATATGCGCACAGCTGACGCGGTGCGGGCTGAGATCTCGCACCAAGCAGATGCGGGGGTGGATTATATCAAAGTCTATGCTGCCCTGCCGTCAGACCTTGTTGAGACTGCCATTGAAGCCGCGCACGGGCACGGCCTCAAAGTAGTAGGTCATCTTCAGCGGACCACATGGACTGAAGCAGCGCGCATGGGCATAGACGCAATTACCCACGGTTCTCCATGGTCAAGATCCTATCTTCCTGCCGCGCGTCAGAAGGACTACATACCTACACTCAAAGGACGCATATACTGGCTCCAAAACTTGGATCTCCAAGCGCCGGCCATATTGGAGATGGTGGAAGCACTTGTGGAAAACGATGTAACGATTGATCCTACAATAATCGCCTATCATACGAAATTTTGGGGCGATGATGCACGCTATAGAAATCACCCTGACCTGGGGCTGACGCCTCCTGTAATCCGGGAGGTCTGGCGGGCTAGCGACTTCACTTCCGACTGGACGGCCAAGGACTTCATCGATGCCCGTGCGGTTTGGCCTAAGTTGAAGGAATTCATCAAACTGCTTTACGACCGGGGTGTACTTCTAACCGCAGGATCGGATCTGCCCAATCCCTGGGTCATACCGGGAGTCAGCCTCCATGAAGAACTGGCACTGCTGACGGATCTGGGAATCTCTCCCCTGGAGGTGCTCAAAATTGCCACCCATAACGGTGCGGTTGCCTTGGGT
>JABIQT010000685.1 GCA_018667995.1 Candidatus Latescibacterota bacterium | reverse complement strand
CTCCCAGGCGTCGTTCCGGAAGAGACGAATCGCCAGGTGCTTGACTACCTGGAACACTCGAACAGCTCCTATGAGCCCACTCCGATTATGGAAGAGGATTGGTTTGTCAACGATGTCCTTATGAACGCGGCGGCGGCTGGGGCCGTGCGGTCCCTGCTTGGCGATAAATTTACGCTGCCGGCCATCATCAGCAACCATAGGGGGCCGCTCCCGTGCGCGGCACAGAGCTGGCATCGTGATGGCGGATCTATCTATACGCCGAGGCTGGACTACCTGCAAGTTTTCTATATTCCAGAGGCTTGCTCTGACGATATGGGGCCAACCGTGTTGCTGCCCGGTTCACACTTCATGCGCACAAAGGCCCCGATGATGGCGCACTACGGAACCTTAAAGGGAACTGTGAGCACCGCAGGTCCTGCCGGATCAATTTTCCTGACCGTCTATAGCATCTGGCACAAAAGATCAGCCGCGACATCAGGTCCAAAGTACATCAGCAAATATCGTAATCTGCTCAAATACAACTATTGGAGAACGCAACACCCCATACGCGACTGGGTTACGGACGATGAGTTCGACTTCAGCCACACTCGATTCGACCCTCCATCCGGCGCATTTGAACAATTTCAAGGCGGTATATCAGCTGCTAAGATGTTCTGCTGGTTGTGCGGAATTGAAGATGAATACGAGAAGAAAGGCGGCCAATGCTGGCCCATTGCCAATACGGTACCTGAGGGACTGGACCAGATGGGTACTCCAATCTCTCTCAGGAACGAACAACTGCTAAGATAGAACTAGGCATGGCAGGTATATATGTTTCCACCAATTCAGGATAGACTGTCTCATCTTCTTGAACAACACGATACTTTGTTCGGAATGATTTGTCGGGATGCCTCGAGCACCGATGTCGAATTGATGGCTCAGGAAGGCTACCACATCATCTGGCTCGACTACGAACACAGTGCCCAGTCCCTGGCCGAAATGCTTCGTCTGGGCCGTACCATCGCCCATCTCAACATGGTACCTCTGCTTCGCGTTTCAGAATTATCCAGGACTCAGGTCCAGACAGCCTTGGATGCCGGCATCCAGATTGTCACGTTGCCGAACGTTACTGGCGCACAACAGGTAAGGGACCTGGTAAGCTTCGGGAAGTATCCGCCGCTGGGAAACCGAGGCGTTTCGACCACAAACGCCGGAGCTGGGTACACCCTCGGTGACGACACGCGATACACGCTGGACGCCGTCAATGAAGCAACACATTTGATGGCCATGATCGAGGGAGAGGAAGGCTACGAGCATCTCCACGAGATTCTCGACGTGCGGGACTGTGACATGATCACGGTCGGCCCGCTCGATTGGGCTACCAGCCTTGGGCTGTACGGCCATCAAGCCCAGACGGAGCTTGCACCCAAGATAGAGCGCCTGGTATCGATGGCTGTAGATCGCGGTAAGACCGTCGCACTGGTCGTTCTGGACGACGCTCAGCAGATCCAACGATATCGTGAAATGGGGGTTCGCATCTTCTTTATCGGCGAGGATATCGTGCTGAAGCGAACCATGTTCTCATCAGCTCTTCAGGAAGCCACCTTGTACGAGGGATACAGGAACGCAAAAGATGAATGATGCAAACAACGAGTCTATCAAGCACCTGGATCAATTTGGATACTGCCTTTTAGAAGACCTGATTCCCAGGGAAGAGGCATTGGATCTTGCCGATCGCTGTGTTCAGATGCATGGCGAATCGGACAAGAAGCCCGACATCTCTGGCTCTGGTGCCTATCAGACGCTATTTGGCATGATGAACCACGATGATCGTGTCTGGTCATATGCCTCCCACCCCAAAACCGTAGCCATAGCCAGACACTTCCTGGGCCCCCACTGCCGTGTGGTCGAAGCGTGCTCGAAACCTACCTGGCCTGGCGCTGTGGACCAGCCGCTTCATGCTGATTCGGCGGGTGCGTTTCTCCGTGTTCCGGATACGCCCTGGATGATCAACTCGATCTGGATGCTCACCGATTTTACGGTCGAAAATGGAGCCACTGGCGTTGTGCCTCTAAGCCATCGCTCCCGCATGGCTAGTCCACCCGAATATCTCACGCGAGATCCCAAGCGAGTCAAACCGATCACAGGTCGTGCAGGATCAGTCATGATGTGGCACGGCGGGACCTTTCACATGGCTCGAGGTAACACCAGCGATACGATAAGGGTGGGGCTCAATATAGCGTACTATCCGCCGTGGTTTAATAACTGGATTGAGGGTGGTCACCAACCAATATGGCCGGAGACCTATGCACGAATGCCTGAGCGGATGCAACAGTTATGTCCCGGAAAATTGTCCAATTCGCGGGACGAGGCGTACGAAACAAGACTATAGCTGAATCCAAATCACCACGAGACAACAGGATTGTGATAGAGGCACAAATGTGAGGGGACTGTCATATGCATATTCTAGTCACGGGGGCGGCAGGACGAATCGGTAAGATACTGGTCGAGGGTCTAAAGGGG
>JABIQT010000455.1 GCA_018667995.1 Candidatus Latescibacterota bacterium | reverse complement strand
TCTCATGGTTATCCTTCGGCGTCAGTGGATAACTCATGAGAAACTGGCTTTCCCGCTGGCCCAGGTAATAATGCAGCTCGTTGAGCAACCCGCAAGGTCCTCTTTTCTCCCACCTTATATGCAGAACCGGATTTTCTGGGTTGGATTCAGTTTCCCGCTGCTGGTGATTTGTTGGAATATCATCAACAACTTCTCGCCCATTGGGCTGATCCCGATCGGCCAACCGTTCAATGAGGTGCTGTCTCTAGGGAGAGTCTTTCCAGGATTGAATATCAAGGTCAATCTGTACCTCCTCTGTTTCGCCTTCTTTTCGCCTGTTGATATTCTATTCAGTATCTGGATCTTCCATCTCATTGCGGTACTGGAAACCGGAGGCATGAATGCCATCGGGTTGGTAGAAACCGGTGCCTCTCCCGTGGCGGCTGTGGCGGCGCAGGAAGTGGGCGGATTGATCGTTTTTGTACTGTGGAGCTTTTGGATGGCGCGAGGTCATCTTGGTGCTGTCTGGCGAAAGGCGGTGTGGGGGGCAAGCGATGTGGACGATTCGGATGAGTTTTTCTCCTACAGGTCTGCCATGGTCGGAATCCTATTCGGCTTGACGTTCATGATCTGCTGGCTCCACAGCGCAGGAATGGCGTTGGGTATCATGATTCCGTTCCTTCTGCTTCTTTTCATATTTTACATCGGGGTTGCACGCATCGTTGCCGAGACGGGGCTGGTGGCGTTGGATCTACCGCTGAACTCCCATGAGTTTCTTATTCGAGCAGTAGGATCTTCACATATTGATCCTTCATCTCTTACCGCCTTTGGACTTACAAACACATTTGCGCGGAATTGGCGTACTTTTACCATGGTCTCAGTTTCCCACATTACGAAACTCGGAGATCGAATCTGGCAGGAGAAACGCCGCATGTTTGCCGTAATATGCTTCTCCTTCGCGCTTGCGTTGATTGTGAGCGCCATATATACAATTTATTCGGGCTATAGCACAGTGGGGGCGTACCATTTCGGCCAGTTTGCATTTACCACAGGTAATATAGCTTTCTTTGAGAACATCAAAGTCTGGATCAACAATCCAAAGCAGCTGTCCAACCTTGAAGCAATCTGGTTTGGCCTTGGCAGCGTGGTCATGGGCGGACTCATTCTCTTGAGGTACCGATTTCCGGCGTGGCCAATCCATCCCGTCGGGTTCGCGATCGCTCGTGGCGTGGCCATCGATAATGCATTCTTTACAATATTCATAGCATGGCTGACCAAGACCATTCTTCTGCGCCTGGGTGGAATAAGCTTGTACCGGGAGGCTCAGCCATTCTTTATAGGGATGCTTGTGGGATTTGCCACGGGAATGGTGCTAAACTTTGGTGTCGATATGGTTTGGTTTCCGGGACAGGGACATGGCATACATGGGTGGTAGGATGTCTACTGTGGGCCCGGCAAGGTAGTACCAAGTGGCAGCTTTCCAAGTGCTTCAACCAGCTCAGTGATAAATACTCTTATCGATTCTGTTAGATATTTGTCTCGTCGATATATGAGCAGAACATCTCTCGAAACAGGTGGGATGTCTGTCAATTCGATAGGAACCAGTGATCCATTGTAGATTTCATCTTTCGCGGCCACAATGGGCGCGATGGTAAAACCCAGACCCCGTTCGACCAACCGTTTCACGGCATCGATGCTGTCTACCTGAAACTGTTCAAGTGGTTCAGCACCAATCTGGGCAAATATGGATAACACATATTGCTTCCAACTGGCCCAGCTTCCGAATTGTATAAAAGGTTCGGTAGCCAGGTCGGCCAGCGAGGCACTTCTCAGTCTGGCAGCGGGATGATCGCGGTGAACCAGTGGACGGATTTGATCTTCAAACAGTGCCACGGTCTCCAGGTCAGGTACTCCCATGTGAGATCCAATAATACCAAGGTCCACCTGGTCTGTCCTAACCATATCCATGATCTCTTCGCCCCCAAGAGTGAGCAGACTGACATGTACATTAGGATGAGTGAGTCGAAAGGAGTATAGAAAGTCCGGCAGTACATATATGGCACTGGTACCTATGGCCGCTATTGAAATATGCCCCGTTTCTCCAGATGATATGTCGTCTATGGCAGACTCGGCTTCTCCAACCAGATTAAGTATTCTTTGAGCATACCCATACAGTACTTCACCGACTTGGGTCAGACGTATCTGACGTCGGGTACGTTCGAAGAGCGGATGGCCCAGGTGCGTCTCCAGGCTTCGAATCTGATGCGAGATCGCTGGCTGCGTGACGTGCAGGGCTCCGGCAGCTTTCGTGAAACTCCCCGTATCGACCACTTGTTTGAAGCTCTTCAAATGGGTCAGGTCCATCGACAACACTCCCGGAACTACCAATCGTATTCCATAACAAATGCTAATATAAAACATTATTATAATTCATTTGACTAATATATCAAGGCTATTTATCATGATCGTTACAGCAATTGATTGAGGGATAAAACAGCAATTATCAAACAAAAAACGCACAACAAATTGGTGCGAAAGGTGGCGGAATGGCAAAGGTCGATCTGACTATTCGCATTGCCGGCGAAAATGGTGAAGGGGTTCTCACAGTGGGAGATGTTCTTGCTGAAGCCCTCGCGCGCTTGGGTCTACATATCTACACGTTCAAGAATCTGCCCGCGGAAATTAAGGGCGGAGCCTCAATGGTGCAGGTAAGGGTAGGGGATACGCTCGTACGCTCGCCCGGGGACGCAATCGATGTTCTTATGGTGTGGAATCAGGAGAATTACGACGCCTATATCGGTGAGGTAAGACCTGGAGGCGTTGTTATTTATGATCCCGGTGAGTGTGAGGCAGACGCGGGGCACGATGCCCAGCAAGTGGGTATACCGCTGCAAGCAATCACCAAAGAGGTCATCAAGGTTATGAAATCCAAGAACGTCCTTGCGTTTGGCGTTCTAACAGCCTGCATCGGTATCCCATTCGAAATCGGAAGACGGATGGTTGAAGAGAGTCGATGGGGGCGGCGGAAGGAATTTCTGGAGTCGAATATCAACGCTCTTCAGCATGCCTATGATCATATTAAGGAGCAAGGAATTGATATCGGTGTACGTGTCCCCGTCAATGCTCCGGACAGCAGCGCACAACTCATAATGACCGGCAATGATGCCTTATGTATGGGAGCCCTGGCCGCTGGTTGCCGCTTCTATTCTGGGTATCCCATCACCCCGGCCAGTGATGTGATGGAAACGCTCGCTAAGGCCATG
Organism: Candidatus Latescibacterota bacterium; assembly: GCA_018667995.1. Classification (GTDB taxonomy): domain Bacteria; phylum JAAXHH01; class JAAXHH01; order JAAXHH01; family JABIQT01; genus JABIQT01. Next base: position 2,809 of record JABIQT010000455.1, on the reverse strand, counting down.
CCGCGAGTTGGCGGCGTCTTATTGCAGACGGAGGATGAGATCGCGGCCATAACATCGTGTGTAGGCGCTTCATTTGCCGGTAAGAAGGTATTGACCGCAACGGCGGGACCAGGCCTCTCCTTGATGGTGGAAGGCATCGGTTTAGCGACCATGGAAGAGCTGCCCGTTGTGATCGTTGATGTGCAGCGTGGTGGGCCCAGCACCGGGTTGCCTACGAAGACAGAACAATCGGATCTCCAGCTTGCTCTGTATGGATGTCATGGGGAAGCTCCTCGAATCGTGGTGGCCCCTACCAATGCTGAGGATTGCTTTTATACTACTGTTAAGGCTTTTAATCTTGCCGAGAAGTTTCAGGTGCCAGTAATTCTCTTGAGCGACCAGCATCTATCGCAAAGAGCCCAGGGCATTCCGCGTCCTGATATGAGTAATCTGGAGGTGGTCGAACGCAAACGGCCATCGGAATCCGATAGCAAAGACCCGGCTGAGTTTAATCGGTATGCTATGACAGAAGACTACATCTCGGCCATGTCAATTCCTGGTCGAGATCCTCAGCATTACGTGGCGACCGGCTTGGAACACAATGAACACGCCCATATCGCTTATACACCTGAAGCCCACTTAATGATGACAGAGAAGCGACTCATGAAAGTAGAATCAGCAGCGAAGGAACCGGGTTTCGTGGATCGGTATGGATCGGATGATGCTCAGGTTGGACTCATTGGATGGGGTTCTTCAGAGGGACCTATCCTTGAAGCAATGGATCGTGCGCTGGCTAAGGGCCACCGTGTGGCGGCCTTGATCTTCAAAATGCTCGCACCGCTGCCAGAGGCAGAGGCGCGTGCATTTATCGATTCCGTGTCGGTAGCGTCAGTCGTGGAGTTGAATGCCAGCGGTCAGTTTGCCAGTTATTTACAGAGTAGGCTCTGCATCCCCCTGCGGAGATTCAATAAGTATACGGGCCTGCCCTTCAAAGCGATCGATATTGAAGAATACATCGAAGGAGTGATTAACAATGGTTGAGTCCGTGGCAGAGATCCCACAGAAAAAAATCAAAGACTATAGAAGCGAGGTCAAGCCAACCTGGTGTCCTGGTTGCGGAGATTTTGGTGTTCTATCCGCGATACAGAGGGCATTTGCGGCGAAAAATCTGGAGCCGAAGGATATCGTCATTGTCTCCGGAATTGGGTGTTCGGGGCGGCTTCCTGAGTTTGTGAATGCCTATGGAATTCACGTAGTGCATGGACGGGCCCTTCCGACAGCGGCAGGCGTGAAGCTCGCCAATCCCGATCTCACTGTGATAGCCGTTGGCGGGGATGGCGACGGATTTGCAATCGGTGGAGGCCACGTGCCTCATGCGGTTCGGCGGAACGTAGATATCACCTATATTGTCATGGACAACCAGGTGTATGGACTCACGAAAGGCCAACCGTCACCGACCACACCCACGGGGATGGCAGCATTGAAGCGGAGCACCTCAATGCCGAAGATGGCACCATACGAGGGAGTGCTGGAAAATCAGCTCAATATGCTGGCGATGGTATTGGTTTATGGGGGCGGCTTCGTCTCCAGGACGTTCTCCAGTCAGGCCACGCAGATGTCCGAGATCATAGGACGGGCTATCGACCATAATGGTTTCTCGTTTGTACAGGCAATGAGCCCATGCCCGACTTTCTACAATACGTATGATCCGTGGAAGGAAGCCTTCGTGGATTTGCCCGAAGATTGGGATTCCGCCGACCGGATTAAGGCCATTGATAAAGTAATGTACGAGGAACGCGATGGCGTTTTTCATAGCGGCATCTTCTATAAGACAGATGACCTTCCAAGCTACCTGACTAAGATGGATTCGGTCTATGAAAAGGCATACGGAGGAGAATCCGTCTCATCGGTTGATGCTCTGTTGGATCAATACGCCTGACGAGCCATTGCTGCAGATTATGATAAATCAGAAAAGGCGCGTTCAGGATTACTGAACGCGCCTTTTTTGTGCTACATGAGAAACAATGTCCGGCTATTCGCGGTCCTTAAACCAGTCTGCATTGATCTTGATGTACTTTTCCCATTCTTCCGGGGTATCTTCTTCTGCGAAGATGGCCTCGACGGGACACTCAGGTTCGCATGCGCCACAATCAATACATTCCTCGGGATCGATGTAGAGCATCTTCTCACCGTCAGCAGTGTGGATGCAGTCCACAGGACATACATCGACGCAGGCCTTATCCATCACATCAATGCAGGGTTCCGCGATTATGTAAGCCATTCATTCCTCCTTCGTCGCAAGACAAATACACGATATATCGTGTAACGGGTATCCAATTCTATTAAAACCAATTAGTCTCTGGGTTCGTTGTAATGAAAATCGAGACTATATATAGTAGACCGTGAGAAATGTGTCAAGGCCGATTTGATGCACTTGGAAAATATCGGTCTGATTTCCTTACTATCCCATCTCGGTGAGGTTTAGGTTGACGCCTCCAGGCATCCGTTCTACTATACGGCGCTAACGTTTGTAGGATAAGTGACATATGAACCAGACCATGGCCCTTCCAGATACAATTCAAGATCGATATGACACCTGCATGAAGACGGTCTCAATCGGGAAATGGACCGATCTGACGATTCTTGCCGTGCGAGATCCGGACGAACTGCTGGATGCCATTGATCCCGATGATTTTGAGGGTGAGGAGCGATCGGTGAGAGCGTTTAAGGTGATCCCACAGTCGATCCCTGTAGGGTGTGTCGCGACATATTTCCCTGAGGCGAACCCTCTTGTACCGGCGCGACAGACCGCGCGTATCAGTAACACCCC
>JABIQT010000224.1 GCA_018667995.1 Candidatus Latescibacterota bacterium | reverse complement strand
GCGGAATCTTGATATCGTCCGCATCTTCCCAAATAGGATCTCCCATCCGCACAGTAGGCCAATTATCCTTCTGTTCCCATTGGATACTGCATCCCAGAGCACTTGACTCCTGAATGATGGAGAATACCGGCATGATGGAATCGAATCCAAGTTCCGTATAACTGGTAGCTGCCAATCGAGCCATTAACTCCGGATTCCTGTTAGCCTCCGGGAATGGGGCATCTACAAGGTCCATCAACTCAACCGTAGCCACGGATGTCGGATTGCAGACTGGCGTTCGGTCCACGGGTTTTCTGGCCAGTGCGGATAGAACTCGTTCACGCGAAGACATCGCTGGGACCGATTGACTGCTGGACATACGCTATTTCCCCTCGTGGACTGTTTATGGAAACATATTCTGCGGTTATTACTGTTGACTGGGCGCGGCTAAGACACCCCGCGAAGCGGTCATTTCCTGCTCACGCAGGGCCGCACGAACGTTGGGTGAACGGACGAGCAGCAGTCCGATCATGGCGTCATGGTTCTGGGAGCACGGAAATGCAATCGTGTCCAAGTGTCCTTCCACCTCTACCATCTGCCCCAGCTTTAACAGGCCACCAGCGATGAGATTTATACGGCGATCAGCATCATTTCCTTCACCGTGAGCCGTCACACGGTAGACACCTGCTCCATTGCAATCGGCTTGCACGGTCAACCCAGACTTCTTGTCCAATACATGCAGCGGCTTGGCGTGTAGTTCGTCGACCGATGAGAGCTTGCAGGCCTCCAGAAATATGCGCTTGATCCCCTGCTCGTGATCGTGCCCGCACGAAAAACGGAGAAGATGGTCCTCTCCCTCTTCCAGGCCACCAAGAACGCGCATGGCTTTCTGTAGGAATCCCACTCTCTCCTGTGCACTTCTGTGACGGCTGTAGGTATGTACCAGATATCCGTCGCCTGCCGCACCATTATGGCTATATAGCGCCACAGAAATGCCATCGCAGTGATTATCCATAGGCACAAGTTCAATGCGCTCGCCAATGTTCAAAGTCTGGCCCATGTGATTCCCTCAGTTCATTTCAGTTCAGCGATTCTGAAATCGTTATGACATCCGTGACCGGCACGCCCTATTTTCGGGCACTTAGTTGCTGGAGTGCTATAAACGATCGGTGCCGTTCCCCGACATCACTTATGTTTTTCGAGTAATTCGCGTACCACATCGTTCAGAACGGTATCGGCTGATCCGGAACGCTCCTGCTTTTCCGTCCATTCCCAATGCTCCAGATAAGCATCTGTACCTGCCAGGCCCTCAATCATAGCCCGCTGGTCTATCGCCAGTTGGAACCGGTCCGGCAGCTGTATTGATTTTCGTTTCCGACCTTCGTAGGCTCTGACCTGTGCCGGAATGTCCTTCCAATATAGTACCTGAAATTCCGCCATGGTCCTGCTATCCTCCGATGCCTATCTCGGCGGCGCCATCATTAAATGTCTTAGGCGCGACCGTCAAGGATATCACGAAAAGCTCGAATATGACTTGGGCCGGTGCCGCAGCAGCCTCCAATAATATAGGCACCCACTTCAAGAAGTTCAGGGAGGTAAGCAGCCATATCATCAGGGGTTTGTGCGTAATAGGTGTTATGATTTTTATCCAACTGGGCTTTGCCGGCGTTCGGATGTGTCATCATCTTTTTTGAGGTAATGCCACGCTCGTCCATGGCGTCCTTGAGCTGTTGAAGACCATTGATGGCATAGGGCATTCCGGTGTGCTCATCGCGCCGCGATTCGGCTCCGCAATTGAGCCCGAGCAGATGCACGCTATCGAGCAGATCAACTCCGCCGGAAAGCTCGCCACTGGAAAGTATGCCTAACAGATCATCGGCAGAATTCCCCCAGTCAGTCTTGTAGATTACCTGCCCGGTTTTCCGGTCTTTTGTGTACTTGTAAGTCAGATTAACGGCTACCGGTATATTGAACTGACGTATGACATCGACGGCGATAGCCGCTTCCTTGGCAGAAAACATAGTTTCGATACAGAAAAAATCGACTTCGCCTTCTGCCAATACCGTGGCAACTCTTTCGTGTGCCTCTCTCGCAATAGAGTTGGCAATCCCGAAATCAGTGTCTCCACTATCGGCTTCTATGGCTCCGGGCAACGGACCAATGGACCCGGCAAGATAGACCTCTTTGCCGCTACGGGAAATCGCCTCCCTCGCCAATTCGACCGAACGACGAACCAGGCCATCAGAGGCGGATGCGTCCTTACCTGCCATCTCCAGGTGTGGGAATGATGCTACGAACGTGTTTGTCTCGATGGCATCCGAACCAGCCTCGATATATTCGAGATGGATATCGGTAACGGCTTCCGGATGCGATTCATTGGCAATGGCGCTGTTGGCTAGTTCTATGCCACGCACGAACAACTGCGAACCAAATCCACCGTCAAATATCAAAGGTTCAGATTCCTGCAATCTGTCCAAAAACGATTTCATTAACGCTCCCGTACTCTGTCGCGACTACTCAAGATGCCGAACGGATCACTCCTCGAAACTGAGATCTCCACGTACCTGTTGTTCCATCGGGTTCAGACTATTGTAGATGAATGAATTAACGGGAGTATCCACCCCGGTAGACTCCCCCATCCTGACAATGGCACCCACTTGATTCTCCAATTCCGACAGCCGCCCGGCCATTACGTCTCTCTGCATAGAAGCTGTACCGCCGTATTCTACGCTGTCAAGCGTGGCCATGGTTATGGCTACAATATCATCTGGGAGAAGCACATTCATGGCCCTTGCTACCTCATGAATCTCCTCCATTGCTCTTTCGAGTAGTCTCCGTGTACCGGGTACGCTACGAACCGCACCAATTGGTGCCCTGGTCACAGCACCGATACCGCTCCAGGAAGCGATCAGTATGTACTTTCGCCACATGGCCGCCTGGATATCATCAGGAGCCGCAACGATCAAGCCCTTCGCCCGCGAGAAGGCTTCATAGAGTCGATCCACACGGTCACTCCTGCGATTGTCCCATTCTCCGAAATTCACAAACGGTTCGTAGGCCACATGCTGGATGTGCCCCGGTCCGGCCTTGAATGAGACGATGCCACATACACCACCCAAAACATGATTCCAGCCTAGTATCTCTGCGAGTTGCCCTGGGGCCTCTACACCATTCTCCATCGGCAGCACGTAGGTATCTGGGCCGATCATCGGCCGTATGGCTTCCGCGGCTTCGGGAACCTGCCAACACTTTACGCAGACCATTACCACGTCTACCTTGCCTACTGCTGCCGGGTCATCGGTCGCTTCGACCGGTGTTACGATGAAGTCTCCTTTGGTACTGTCTACACGCAGTCCTTGATCAAGCAAGGCCGCGAGGTGTTCCCCACGCGCGATGAAAACTACGTCCTCGCCTGCTTCCGCAAGACGACCACCATAGTAGCCTCCCACACCGCCCGTACCGTATACAGCTATTCGCAAAATCGCCTCCCGCTTTGCTCGTCGCACCCATGCAATAGATTGTTGATAGCCCGTAGGTTTTACGTGATGTCTTTGACAGCTTGCCCCTCGTACTGACGCGTAGCTTACCGAGTGCGGCACAGAGGTCCCCGCCGGATGAGGAATTCAGCGCGTCAATATAAGCTCAATTCTCTACCATTGCAATATCATCATCCAATGCGCCAACTTTTCACACGATCATGTTCCAGCACTTCGGGATTCAGGATGTGTTGCGGCAACCGTCCCTGAATAGCGTCAGCGACCTGTTCTATACCTTTTGCATCGAGCCGCTTTGTTGATTCCACGGTGATTCCGGCATTGTGGTTCGTGCATATGATCCGTGAGTTATCCTTGTGGATCTCACGCGGACCATTCACCGGATCGTCCACTACATAATAGCACAGTTTACCCTCATTGATTGCACGATTGACATCATCATCGTTCACCAGGTTTCCGCGAGACGGGTTTATCAACGAGGCATGCGGCTGCATGCGGCATAGCAGATCGTAGTCGACGATTGTATCGTCACCCGACACGTGTAGTGATACGGTATCAGATCTTTCAAATAACTCCTCGGGCGAAGCCACTACCTCGGCACTGTATTTCTCCGCTACTTCTTCAATGTCAGGGCGAAGGTCGTACATGAGAAGGCGGCCGTTCTCTCCGAGAAGGGCCTGTACCCTTTGGGCAACCTCCTGGCCAATCCTGCCACAACCGTAGAGCCCCAGCGTGGTGTATTGCGCCTCATAGGTCCGAATGATTGAAAAGTCTCCCCCGTGCGAAAGATGATTCAGTGTGTACACTCGCTTCAGAGTTGCCATCCATTGAGCAACGGTGTATTCCGCGACTGCATCCATATGCACTGGGGTAACCGTAATGATCACTCCATTTCGTGTTGCAGCGGGGACATTCACCTGGTCGAATCCGACGCCCCAACGCGCTACCACACGCAAATCGGTCGCGGCCTTGTAGAAATCATCCGAATAATAGGACGAACTAGCAATAGAAGCGATGACGCCTTCTGCGTCGCCCACCCCGAGTGTTTCCGGCTCATCTACCAGTTGTCCCAATGTGGACAAGAATGCTAATCCCTTCTGTCGCTCCTCGGATGCAAACTCGTCATTCTTGAACTGGCTCGTCAGCAGAATCTTATGGGCCATGGATTCCTTCCTTCTTGATAAGGTCTTAGAGTACACTTGGTCAGAGTGAAGATTTCACCTGCCGAAAAATCCTTGCAACAGCGGCGGCACTATGATGGACCGCGAAAAAACGGCGAATCAGGAGCCTGAGTCTTTACGGTGGCACGTTTCACATCGCAGCCTGGCGTTTCATAGGTTTCAGTTCCTCCACGCCACATCCAATGCATGACCTATCCGTTGGAAATACCTTACCCGGATTGCAGAGATTAGCTCCATCAAATATCTCTTTCACACTGGTCATGGCACGCATATCGGCCTCGGAGAAGAGAAGCGGCATGAAATCCATTTTCTCCGCTCCAATACCGTGCTCACCGGTGACGGACCCTCCCATTTCAATGCAGGCTTTCAGAATCTCAGCGCTGGCGTCCACAGCTTTCTTAATCATACCTGTATCGTTCTCATCATAGCATATACAGGGATGGATATTTCCGTCTCCGGCATGAAATACATTTCCGATTAAGAGACCGTATTTCTCCTGAGCGGCCTTTATCACCCGCATAATATCCGGTAGCTTTGTGCGAGGGACAACACCGTCCTGCGTATAATAACTGGGGCTGAGCCGTCCCAGAGCCCCAAATGCACGCTTTCTGCTTTTCCAGATCAGGTCTCTTTCAGCACCGTCACTGGCCAGACGAAGATCACGCATGTTATTCGCCTCACAGATATCGGTCACCAGTTTGGCCTGACTTTCCATGCCCGCTTCCAGTCCATCCAGTTCGATTATAAGCACAGCCTCGGCATCCAGTGGAAATCCCACATGAAATGCAGCCTCTACCGCTCCTATTACGACCTGATCAATCATTTCCAGAGCTGCAGGTACGATCCCCTTGGCTATGAGATCCGAAACGGTATTCGTGGCATCTTCGATGGTATCGAAAACGGCAAGAAAGGTGCGAAAGGTCTGTGGGAGCTTAACGAGTCGTACCCAAGCCTTTGTCACGATTCCAAGCATTCCCTCGGAGCCAATGAATAACCCTCTTAAATCGTACCCCGGAGTATCGTCCGTCTTGCCACCCAGCCAGACTACTTCACCGTCAGGCAGTACGACCTCCATGCCCAGCGTATGATTGGTAGTTACTCCGTATTTCAAGGTATGGGGACCGCCGGAGTTTTCCGCGATGTTTCCACCAATCGTGCATGAATATTGGCTTGAAGGATCGGGCACATAATGATATCCCCTTGCTGCCACCTCATTCGATAGATGCAGATTTACCACACCCGGTTCGACCAAGGCCCTACGATTGCTGAAATCAACCTCAAGTATGCGGTTCATACGCGTCATGGTAATCATAACGCCACCGTCGGGAGGGAGACTTCCACCGCTGAGGCCGGTACCGGCTCCTCGTGCCACGAAAGGGACCTCGGCCTCATTAAGCAACCTGACTACGGCGGATACCTGTTCTGTGGTCGTAGGTAACACCACAACATGAGGGGCGTTTTTGTCGATGGTAAGCCCGTCACACTCATACACGATCAGTTCGTCGGGGGCGTCGATCACGCCATCTCGTCCTACGAGCGTAACCAGCGCCGCAACCAATGCGTCCTTGGTCATGACTGACTCCTGTTCTTACCCAAACCAGGAAAATGATTGATCATGATACCGCCTCCACGGACCTATCTGCGTATGAGCTCAAGAAACTCAGTCCTTGTCCCCCGATCCGCACGGAATGTGCCCAGCATAGCGCTGGTGGTAGCGCTTGAGTTCTGCTTCTGGACGCCCCGCATCATCATGCACAAATGTGACGCATCCATGACGACGCCGACGCCCTTGGGCTTAACCCATTCCTGCATGGTTTGAGCGATTTGAGTGGTCAACCTCTCCTGTACCTGTAGACGCCGGGAAAATATCTCCACCAGTCGGGCAACCTTGCTCAATCCAATGATCCGTTTGTCCGGCAAATAGGCGATGTGACACTTTCCGAAAAAGGGCAGCATATGATGTTCACACAGTGAATAGAACTCAATATCCCTGACGACCACCATTTCGTCGTAATCCTCGCCCTCAAACACCGCATTATTGAGTACGCTTCTGGCATCCTGCTGGTAACCGGACGTGAGATATCTCATAGATCGGGCGACCCGACCGGGTGTCTGCGATAGTCCTTCCCTATCAACGTCCTCGCCGACCTCACGGAGTAATCCCTCAATCAACGGTTCAATAGGGTCGTTCATGATTATCTCCGTAGTATTCAAAGGCATTGTTGGCGGTTTCCACAAGTCGAATTTTGTACAACTCCACTTTGTTAAAACGAGGCAGCAGATGATTCCAGATCACCCGGGAAAATTCCTCTGAGGTTGGATTGAGCTGTTTGAACTCTTCCAGATCCTCATTGAGATTCCGATGATCGAATCGCCTCATCACTTCCATATCCAGTATATCATCCATTTCTCCGACACCTATAACCGTACCGGTTGTTGGGTCTACTGAACCACGCACCGTCACTTCAAGCCGGTAGTTATGACCGTGACCATTGGGATTATTACATTTCCCGAATATTGCGGCATTCTCTTCGTCACTAAGCTCCGGACTGTGTAACCTGTGCGCAGCACTGAACTCAATCTGTCGGGTTACGTACACCATCTCAGTCCCTCCGTGATAATCTACAAATCGGGTGCGATCCTGATAAAGGCGGATACGACGGAGATGAAAGTCGACCTCCGATGATACGATTCTTTCCCATAGGACTCCCGCCACAAGCTCTGTTGTCGGTATAGCATTTTTAAACTCGGCCATATCATGATTGAGGTGTGAAGAATCAAGCACACCTACTGTTTCCAACAGCACCTGCTTGACATCAACGAGATTTACAACAATGCCCGTTCGAGCCTCAATCGGCCCCTCAATAGTGACCTCACAGAGGTAATCGTGACCGTGGCCTGTGCCCACACCGCACTTACCGAAAGCCTGCGCGTTCTGGATATTAGTCCAATCTGCAATTCTACAACTGTGTGCGGCAGAAAAGCGAATGCGCCGAGAAAGATACATCATATGTCGGTTACGACCTTGGTGAATTGAGCAATTCTGAACATCTAAATGACGACGGATCTGAGATCATCTTCGAGCGTATGCCCTTGCGAGCGCCGCAGGTGGATATGTCCGACTAGCAAAAATGACGAGGACCAGTAGCGTGAGCAAATATGGTAACATCAAGAAAAACTGGTAGGGCACGGCCGATCCTGCGGCTTGAAATTGAAACTGCAATGCGTTTGCTATCCCAAACAGAAGTGCGGCTCCCAGCGCCCAGAACGGATGCCAGCGCCCGAAAATAACGATGGCCAGAGCGATGAACCCGCGGCCAGCAGACATTCCCTCTACAAAAGTATTGGCATGTGCGACGGAAAGATAGGCGCCTGCACATCCAGCCATTGCCCCACTGAAAAGCGTGCATCCATGCCGAATGAACTGAACTCTGATTCCGGCCGTGTCAGCCGCGAGAGGGTGCTCCCCAACGGCGCGGATCTTAATCCCCAACGTCGTCCTGAATAGTACCCATGCTGCGATCGGTACCAACAGAAATCCAATATAAACCGGTGGCGTATGGCCCGAGAAAAGTGCACCTACCATAGGAAGATCATGAATCAAGGGTATCTCGACAGCATCAAACGACTCGACGGATAGGGTGCTGCCCGTGATTCCGAAGACCCTTCTATAGACTACGCCTGTGAGCCCTAATGCGAGGATATTCACGGCCGTGCCAGCCACGATCTGATCTGCCCCGAAGTGCACAGCGGCGGTGCTGAAAATCACAGCCAAAAACACCCCGGTCGCCATTCCGATTCCCAGCCCCAACCAGGCGCTGCCCGTGAAATACGACCCTATCATGCCGCCGAGTGCTCCGGACAGCATCATACCTTCAAGGCCTATATTGACGACGCCGGATCTCTCAGCAAATATCTCACCCAGAGCGGCCAGTAATAGCGGCAGCGCAAAACTGGCGCCCGCGTGAGCAATTCCGGCGAATATGACAACATCCACTAGCTACCCGCCCCTCGCCGAGGTCGTCTCCGCTCGTAGACCGCCGCTACGACCACGAAGAGCAGTATCAGCCCCTGAATCACATAAACCAACACCGCTGAGACGCCTGCCTCCCGCTGCATGCCATTGGCTCCTGCCGCAAGAGCTCCAAATAGTAATGCCGCCGGCAGAATGCCCGTTGGATTCAATCGCCCCAGTAGGGCGACGGCTATGGCCGTGTATCCGAATCCGCTTCCGAATTGGTCATAGAGTCGATACGTAACTCCGGTGAATTCAACCGCCCCGGCAAGCCCGGCCAAACCGCCACTTAGCAACATGGCCATGAGTACCGTCTGCCTCGAGTCGACACCGGCTGATTTTGCGGCCTCAACATTTATCCCGACAGCGCGGATCCTGTAACCGGCGACCGTGCGAAAAAGGAAAACCCAAACACTGGCCGTACACACAAGCGCCAACAGCATGCCTGAATGGACTCGATTCGATCCGAACAGTCTGCTCAGACGCAAGCCATCTCCGAGTAGATCTGTTTGCGGGAACTGACCCGACGCTTCCATAAGCGGACCATGAACCGCATAACCTAAAAGCTGAATCGCCACAAAGTTCAGCATGATGGTACTTATTACCTCCTGGACGTGCCGGGAGACTTTAAGCCATCCTGCCAGACCTGCCCACAAGGAACCTGCCAATGTACCAATCAGAAGAATGGCCGGAGTTCCGATATAGTCAGGTGATTCTGATAGAACCGGAGCAATCGCAGCAGCAGCCAGCGCACCCATTAGAAACTGACCTTCGGCACCGATATTCCATATTCCACACCGGAACGCAACAGCCACGGCGAGGCCCGTCAAGATTAGTGGGCATGTTCGGAGCAGCGTCTCACTGAGACTG
>JABIQT010000559.1 GCA_018667995.1 Candidatus Latescibacterota bacterium | reverse complement strand
GTTTTGGTGTCGAACCATTTCTGCTACTATCATTGGATGACCCGGAAAAGACCAAACTGGCTCTGGACAGAATGAAGGAGGCAACGGTCCAATTCGGATTAGCGCAGATAGAGGCGGGGGCGGACGCACTCACTCTACCCGATCACGCTACTGGAGATCTGGTGAGTGGCGAATATTACAAGAGGTTTCTGCGGGACCTGCATATTGAGCTGGCAGAGAGAATTCCGATTCCGCTCATATTGCATATCTGTGGGAGAACGGTGGACCGGATGGATTACATCGCCCAGACCGGATTTGCTGCTTTCCACTTTGACTCCAAGAATGAGCCCGAAGAATCTATGGATGTGGTCAGGAACCGGATTTCGCTGGTAGGTAATATCAACAATCCGGAAACCCTGTTTGCCCGGGGACCAGAAGAGGTGCGTTCCGAGGTGTTCAAGAATCTGGATTCAGGTGTTCAGTTGGTTGGTCCCGAATGTGCGATTCCATTGCAGACCTCAATCGAAAACCTCAAAGAGATTCCCACGGCCGTCCGGCAATGGCATGCGGAGCACGCGGCGTAGATCCGATCCCAGTGTAATTTGGAAGACCAGACGCGAAGAAGATCGAACATATAGATTGCGAGGCAGGAATGGCGGATTTAAGCGAGATAGAGAATGAATTCATTAAGGACGAGATTGAAGAGTTTATCGAGGGGCCCGAGGATCGTGCACGAATCATTAACACATTCGTCGGCATCTCTCCGGCCATGCACTTGATTGCCGCTGCGCTTATTGACGGAAACAATGGTGAAGTGGACGTACTTACCAAAGCGGCGCTTGAATCAGGCACTGAGGCACTGGAGATCATGGACGATGGTCTCATTGCGGGAATGGGCATCGTCGGCATCAAATTCCGAGAGAACTTCATCTTTGTTCCCGAGGTATTGGCTTGTGCACGAGCAATGAAAGCCGGCATGGCGTACATTGAACCCATATTATCTGCGTCGGGTATCAAACCGGTCGGCGAAGTTGTAATGGGTACCGTCAAAGGCGACTTGCACAATATTGGCAAGAATCTATGTATAATGATGTTAGGCGGTGCGGGATTTGCGGTGCATGATCTCGGCGTGGACACTTCCGAAGACGAATTCATTGATGCCGTTGAAGAGCACGGTGCACCGCTTATGGGTATGTCCGCACTCTTGACCACCACTATGCCAAACATGGGAAAAACCATAGATGCTTTTATTGATGCCGATCTCCGCGATGACGTGAAGATTATGGTCGGTGGCGCTTCAGTCACACCGGAATTCGCCGATGATATGGGCGCGGACGGTACGGCTAAAGATGCGGTTGCCTGTGTGGACTTGGCGAAGCGGCTACTGGACGAGTTGAAAAAGGAAAAGGCGGGTTAGTGGTCGCCGTATTTTGAGCCATTTGAAGGGCATGGGAGCCACAGTTCTCATGCCCCTTCTTGTAGGGGCGCATCGGGAGTGCCATATAAGAATCTATACATTGATGATTCACCTTCGCCTGTGACACACCAGAATCGCAAGAACGTCGAATAAGGCACAGAATACAGCGAACATGGATTTTCCATCCGAAGCGTGTGAGATATGAAGAAGATTGACAAAGACGAATACCAGAAACGAATCGACCAGATAACCGATCTGTTTGCCGACATGATGGTACATGCTGGTGAACAAGCTACATACCGGTGTCCCTACAAGAATAGATTGGATGAATGCACCGCCAAATTTGGATGCCGAAACCAGCGAAAACCCCAGGAACCAAGTGGACTATATCGGTGTGTGGGTGATGATAAGATTGATTACAGGAGTGCCTGGGAGACTGAACTGGTCGAAGGGAGAGATGGGCTATCAGGCGTCGAGGGTCAGGGAACTGTAACCCATGACGGAATTACCGCCCCTCTGGTCGTCGACAGGTCTCTGTTTGATTTTGCGGATGACCTTGCGGTTCAAGTGCCGACCTCCTGCGGCCGAAGCGGTCTATGTCACGAATGCATTGTTGACGTATCAAAGGGCATTGAGGGATTGAGCCCTCGAACTGATGCCGAGTCGTTCTTGCGAGAGAACTATCGATTGGCTTGCCAGGCGATAGTACAGGAACCCGATATTCATATTGAATTCGCACCATTGCGTAGGGCGCCCAGAATCCTGACCCTGTCTCAGGAAAAACCCGTCGATCTGGATCCGGCCATAACCCGGATTGAAGATCTGGTCTACGCCGATGGCAACTCCATTGATAGTTTTCGTGGGCACATATTTGGTCTGGCTGTAGATCTGGGTACGACAACGGTCGTGATGGATCTCGTCGATCTGGAAACGGGAGAAAGTCATCACGTCAGTGCTTTTGAGAATCCGCAACGATTTGGCGGTAGTGACGTTATGCATCGGATTTCCTACGATGATTCCTACCCCGGTGAATTGCGGAAATCCTTGGTGAACGCGATCAATCATGAGATAGAGACCATGTGTGCACGGTATGATTTCGTGCGTCAGGAGATCTATGAGGTTGTCGTTGCCGGAAATTCGACCATGCGCGATTTGCTGTTTCGTCTGGACGTACAGAGCATAGGACAGAAACCGTACAGATCCACCGTTGAAAATGAGTTTTTGTCCGGTGAAAGGGATCACACGGCCTTGGAGCTGAGTACTCGCCGGATAGGGATAAGAGTCAATCCGAAAGCTCGAGCCTACGGATTGCCCCTGGTTGCGAGTCACGTGGGCGGCGACGTTGCTGCCGATATTGCGGCCATTGACCTGGCTTCTCTGGAGGGGATATCGGTGCTGGTAGATGTCGGGACAAATACCGAGGTCGTCGTCGCCGTAGACGGACACATGACAGCGGCTTCATGCCCCGCGGGCCCGGCATTTGAAGGCGGAGGTATCAAATATGGCATGCCCGGGTATGATGGCGCCATTGAGTCGATTCGATGGCAACCAGACGAATTTGTATGGGAGACTATTGGGCATGCTTCGCCGGAAGGCTTTTGTGGTTCCGGCCTGATAGACCTTCTGGCCGAGTTACGTCGACATGAGCATATGACACCTAAGGGCGTTTTCGCTGATCGCAAGCAATACGAAATGCCAATCGTACCGGAGTATGGCCTTACTCTTTCACGCGAGGATGCTAGTAATCTGGCTCAGGCGAAGGCCGCGAACTACTGTGGTCAGTACATTGTCATGCGTGATGCAGGTATTTCACCAAGCGACGTCGACAGATTGTTTCTTGCTGGTGGCTTTGCAAATTACGTAAATATTGAAAACGCTGTAGACAT
>JABIQT010000514.1 GCA_018667995.1 Candidatus Latescibacterota bacterium | reverse complement strand
GTTGATTTTGTACGCGGCTGCTTCCCCTCGGTGTGTGTGTTGGAGAATGATACCAACGTAGGTTTCAGTGCTGCTATCAATATGGGACTCGGCGCGAGCAACAGTCCTTTCGTACTGCTTCTTAACCCGGATACCTCCTTGTCGCCGCAAACCATCGGCTTGATGCTGCATCATATGCGGACCCATCCGAAATGTGGCATATCCGGTGCGCGTCTGCTAAATGACGATGATTCTCCCCAGGAATCGGTCTCTTTGTTCCCGACACCGTTGCGGATTCTGCGTGAGAGTCTATTCCCAAATAAAATCACGCGACACAGGAATACGCTGGAAGATCCATACGAGGTCGATGCCGTTGTCGGAGCCTGTCTTATGGCGAGAAGGGAGATGATCTGCGACATTGGGAGCCTGGACGAGTCATTCTTCCTTTATTCGGAAGAGGTAGATTGGTGCCTGAGAGCACGGCTATATGGATGGGACATAGCACACATACCACGAGCCACCGTTCGGCATGGTCTTTCGAGGAGTTCGGCCGGCGCTCCCGGAGCCGCTTTCGTAGCTCTGTATCGAAGCAAATCTTATTACATGCAAAAACACTTCAGTCGTTCGGCACGGCTGATTAGTCATATTGGAATGTTTGTGGGCGTCGTTGTACGATTGCTGGTTTGGATCGGGATCAGGCCTTTTGTTTCCGGCACATCTATGCCCGCCCAAAAACTGAAACAGAACTGGGCGGTATTTGGTTGGTATCTGAGGCCGCGGACCGATCCCCGTTTGCCTGTAAGAGAATCGATACAACGGTGGCCGCGCATACGTCCTCACATTGCTATTGTGACGAGTCAACCAACGGACAAACGCGGTGATGTTCGGCGAAAACACTCCAGTGTTGGGACCTTGTACTATATGACTCAGGCGCTGGAAAAACACGCCGGCCATGTCTCATTTATCCGCCTACCTCGGCCTCTGCGAATGAGATTTGGGCGCATCTACCATAAGCTATTGAAGGTCCTCCTCGGGAAGTCCTACGACTATGAACATTTCCTGTCTCTCTCCCGGTATTATGGGCGTGATCTTTCAAGGCAGTTGCAGCAAAGGGATGTCGATGTGATTTATGCACCTATTGCCTCTGCCGAGATTGCCATGCTGGAAACAGAGGTCCCGGTGCTCTACCATTCCGATGCTACGGTCGCACTGCTGGTGGATTACTATCCGGAGTATTCTAGATTGACGAGCTCCTCAATGCGCCAGGCAGAGAGGATAGAACAGGCGGCAATCGACAATTCGGATGCTCTCGTGTATTGCACAAGGTGGGCGGCCGAGTCGGCTATAGAGTCATACGGGGCGAACGATAACCAGACACATGTGGTGCCCTATGGAGCGAATCTTGACGAAATACCGAGACTTGAAACGATCGAAAACGGAGGCCGAACGGGGGATTGCCGGCTCGTGTTTGTCGGTGTAAACTGGCACCGTAAAGGCGGAGATATAGCCTTCGATGCCCTGTTGGCACTGGCTGATATTGGAATTGAGGCCCATCTCACCATATGCGGCTGCACACCACCCCCAGGTACCAGACATCCTTGCCTTGAGGTGGTGCCTTTTCTGGATAAAAACGACCCCACACAGCGGAAACAGTACGGCGACTTGCTACTCTCGTCTGACTTCCTGATTCTCCCGACGCGCGCAGACAGTTTCGGAATAGTCTTCTGCGAAGCGGCGGCCTACGGTCTTCCGGTGATTACTGCAGACACGGGCGGTATCTCTGAGGTGGTCCGACAAGGCGAGACCGGCACCCTTCTTCCCGTCGATGCCAAAGGGGTAGATTATGCAAACGCAATTGCTGAGATTTTCGAAGACGAGGCGCGATACCATGCGATGTCCGTGAAGAGCCGACAAGTATTCGACAATACGTTGAACTGGGACCACTGGGGACAGAATATGCAGTCGGTAATACAGTCGCTTGTTCCCTGTCGGAAGGTAGGATAGGGAATTCCTACTGGTTAAACGAATCCATTTCTTGGAGCATCTACACTTCAAATGAGAATCCTTCAGATCACGCCACAAATGCCGTATCCGCCAGATAGCGGTGGGCGCGTTGGCATCCTGAATAGCATAGTCTACCTATCACGCATTCATGATATTACCTTACTCTCTTTCTGTACCCATGAGACCGAGCGGTATAGCGATGATCTCAAAACATACTGCCGAGACGTAATTGCAGTGCGCCATCCTTCCGGTGGCTCATATTGGGCTATGGCAGCGAATCTTTTTTCGCCCATGCCCTACACCATAGCCAGATTCCGGTCTGTAGAAATGATGAGTCGTGTGAAACAGTTGGTGGAATCGGGTGCCTTCGACGTAGTACATGTCGACCATTTGCACATGGCCCAATACATTCACGGTGTGCCGAACGAAATACCAACCGTGTTGAGGGAGCACAACGTTGAGAGCGTAATCATGCGAAGGTTCTCG
>JABIQT010000528.1 GCA_018667995.1 Candidatus Latescibacterota bacterium | reverse complement strand
GAGCAGGATCGATTGGGAAAGCGTCTTCATGGTCGGAGAGGCCTGAACCAGCATTCGGTGACCGTCCGTGGCCACTATGAATCCCCGGTGATCCAAGTATAGGGCCCCCAGGGCAGCACGCTCCGGATCTTTGCTGACAATTTTGGTCGCCCATCTCATGGCGCGCAGGTCTGTAGCGTCCAGCCTGAGTGTCTGTGTGCTTTTCGTGGTATGCCCCATTCTGATTACCTCGCGTTTTAGATTTGTTCTTGCCTTTTGCAGCCTGCTGCGGACTGTATTCTCCTTCACTCCGAGCAATCCTGCTATGGTCCGATAGCTGTATCCATTCAGGTAATGGTGGACTACTACCTGACGGTGGGCGCCGCTGAGCTTTGCTATGGCTTTTCTGACTAACATGAGCTGCTGTGGGAACTCGTGCTCGAGATTGTGATCCACGGACTCGGATTCAAATAGATCCTCATTCCGTAGTCGTGTGAAGCGCCGTCGATGCCACGAGCGAACAGTATTGTCCGTAATCGTCATGAGCCACTGCGGGAATCGGTCCGGATGTTGGAGCTGATCCAATCGTGTGAAGATTACGATGAAGACTTCCTGGACGAGATCCTTTACATCATCCATGTCATTGACCTGTCGTGCTATTCGACCATAGACGGCTGGACCGTGGCATTCCAGCAGGCTTGTATAGGCTGCATGGTCGCCGGTCTGTGCCTTTTCTATGATGGAATCGCGTGTAACTGGCAAAACGGTATCTCCCGTTGGAAGTCGTGTCTACCCTATAGATGCGTTCCAAGGTCGGAAAGTATCCAGCAATTTTCGGCTCCCCTGGAATAAATCGGAACGATAGGACAAAGGAAGATCACTGGCCCCGTAGCAGGCACTCAGTGGTTGACCAGGAACTCGGGGGCCTTATCTTTCACGTATACACCTCTCATAGGCGACCACTTTTCGGTTGCCGTATCCCTGATCTGCCGTCTTGCTGCGTCTCATTCGGAAAAAGGAAGATCAGGTCGAACCGCATGAGACAGAGCCCACTGCCATGTTCAGAAGCTATCTAACTACCGCCATACGAAACCTGTCCAAGCGCAAGGGCTACACATTCCTCAACGTACTCGGCCTGGCCATTGGAATGGCCTGTTGCACCGTGATCGCCCTTTTTGTTGTCGACGAACTCAGCTACGACCGGTACCACCGAAATTCCGGCGAGATCTATCGCCTGATCGACGGTCAATCTGCTGAGACGGCTCCCGCATTGATGTGGGCATTGAAGAAGGACTACCCGGAAGTGCGCGAGTATGTGCGTCTTCGGCCGCCCGCCGGCGTCTGGATGATGCGATATGGGGATAAGGTGTTTTTTGAGCATAGAGTCTTCTGGACGGACGCTTCTCTTTTTCGCGTGTTTTCCTTTGTGCTGGCACAGGGATCACCTGAAACTGCCTTGGTCGCACCGAAAACTGTCGTCATCACCCAGACAGTAGCACGACGCTACTTTGGATCTGAGGATCCCATGGGGAAGACCATTGTAGCAGATGATGGATTTGCCGATTTAACGGTTACGGGTGTGATGGAAGATATACCAGCTAATACTCATTTCCAGGGCGATTTCTTCGTATCCATGTCCACGCAGGAGGCGGTATGGCAGGACGGACGGGTGGGGTCGTGGAGCGACAGTCAGTATCACTCCTACGTCTTACTTGAACCGGGCGTCAGTGTCTCGGACCTTGTGGCCAAGCTCCCGGATTTCATTGAGAAGTATGTTCCGGCGGTGAAGCGCACCTGGCGTGGACCTTTCGATCTTGATCTACAGGCGGTTACCGACATCCATCTATACTCGGATCTCGAGGATGAGCTTGGCCCCAACGGCGATATGGACTATCTGTTCACGATGGGAGGGATCGGTTTGTTTGCCCTGCTCGTGGCCTGCATCAATTTCGTTAACCTGAGTACTGCCCGGGCTGTAGACAGGGGACGCGAGGTTGGCATGCGAAAGGTGCTTGGCGCAAACTGGTCTCAGCTTGGATCCCAGTTTCTCGGAGAATCTGTGATGTTGGCATTCCTGGCCATGATCCTGTCCTTCTTGATTTCGGGCATATCGCTCACCTGGTTTGGTTCGTTGACAGGGAAGGTCCTCTCATTCGACGTACTCTTCAGTCCCTACGGTCTCGTGTGTGTACTTGGATCTGCCCTTCTGGTAGGGGTGTTGTCGGGCACGTATCCGGCTATCGTACTTGCCAGTATGCGGCCGGTCTCTGTTCTGAGTGGGGGCAATACCGGCACCGGAAACAGTCTACTTCGCAGGGGATTGGTGATAGTCCAGTTCGGTGTATCGGTGCTTCTTCTCATTGGTACGGGCATTACCTTCCGGCAACTGAACTTCCTCCAAGAAAGGCATCTCGGATTTGACAAAGAGAACGTGATCACGTCACCCATGGGTACGGTGAGCGGCCTGGAGGAAGGTGTACAGATCTTCACCGATCGGATTCGTAACCATCCCGGAGTGGTCAGCATGAGTCGGTCAATGAGTATGCCCGGCCGTTCAGGAGGCCAAGGGATTCTAGGCTCCTCACCGACTACCGTAAAGAAGCTCGATATGGTGCCGGTAGACCTCGAGCGTTTGTGGGTGGACTTTGACTACCTGGAGACCCTGGGTTTGGAGCTGATAGCGGGGCGAGACTTTGTATATTAGATTTTGATCGTGATGATGTGTTTTGCAGTCCTTGTTGTTCAACCGCCGGACCAGCCCGTTAGACTTCTGATCGGAACAGATCGTGGGAGAGCTTGGGGCGG
>JABIQT010000226.1 GCA_018667995.1 Candidatus Latescibacterota bacterium | reverse complement strand
CCCTGGATTATCGAAGGTTCCTTTTCCGGGAATGGTCGATTGCCCCCCTGACACGCCCGTAAATACGTCGTAATTATCCGTGTAGGAATCCTGACCGATTCGCTTAACCAGTTCATCATGCATAGTGATCACGAACAGACCATCATCCCTAAGAATATCCACCAGCTGTCGGCATAGGCTATCGAAAGTATCATAGGAGTGTTCCACGATGTTATTGGGGATCAGCACCAAATCGAAAGCATCGGACCTATAGGGAAGGTGGGCAATGTCTCCCAGGTTAAAAGTGCACCCGAACTTGCTCTCCGCAGCTACTTTTCGGGCGTGACGCAGAGGAACCAACGCGTAGTCTATGCCCGTAGCAATTGCTCCCTGCGACGCCATGGCAAATGTAAACCTTCCCGCATTGCAGCCAAGATCAAGGGCACGCATGCCTGGCCGAATCAGCGCGCTGAAAATATCGAGAAACGGAGCCACAGCAAACTGGGACCGATCGTCGGATGGGTCGGTCGTTGGATGAACGCCGCTGGCGTTATAAAAGGCCTTGAGTCTATGATTCACTATACGAGCGATCAATATGGCGCATCAGATCCGGGAAGAACGCTAAGAAATGTCGCTCCATCTCTTCATGGTGTTCTTCGAGTTCCTCTACAGCCCCGGCAAGGGTGTTCTCCCTTCGGATCCGACTGGACAGTCCGTCGAGTGCGCGCGCTATTCCTGATGTGGTACCATAGGAGACAAGCCAATTCTGTTCGATCATGTAGTGCAGCATCTGCCGCATGGTCACGGGTAAATCACCGGAGTACTCCCGAAACGAAGTATAGACTTCTTGTGCAAACACCGGGAGTTCCGTTGACGCAAACGACGGCCAGTTCCGCGCAAGGAAATGATCGTAGCAGACATCGACAATGATGCCGGCAAATCGCCGACGCTTTGAACTTATCAGGCCTTTGCTGGCCTTCACCGTCTCGTGAGCATCCGTGAATCTATCTACGGACCTGTGTTTATTTATTCCCTCTACAATGGCGGGCCCGAGACCATCTGTCGCAGTGGTCCCTTTGACAAAATCAGCCATTATATTTCCCAATCGAGACTCCGTGGTCCCATCGGCAAAATAGAGGTGTGCCAGGAAATTCATAGACTGACAGATCCAAGGGTAGTGATGACCTCAGGATGTTGCTCCCGCCTCGCGGCAAAAGCTTGTCTGAGTCCGTGCCACATACCGGCTCGCACCTAAGTAAGGAGAAGAAAGAAGAGGTAGGCTAGTATGGACAGTACGACAATAAGGGTAGTCGGAATAATTGCTGCCAGCATTGCATAGTTCTTGCGGTCTCTGAAGTAGTCCATCCATCTTTCTAACAACGTCCCTGCGCCTCCTTAGGGTACTCCAGACTGTAACAATCGAATTGCCTGTGGCACCGGGATGCGGCGGCTTCCATCTTGCTACGAAGATAGTCTGCAAGAGCACAAACGCGGCAGACGCTCCGGGGTCCAGAGCTCTATTTGACCAGGTAAAATATCTCAGCTTGATGCGTCGCTCCACCTACCGACCGATCCCAACCTGTAAATCTAAGCTTTCCATAAGTTACTGCTGGGCATTGAACAGCTCATCGGAGATTTCGGGATTGATGAGTATTTCATTATTCGTCGCTTCGCCCGCTTTTTGACCGTTGCTCATGATAACCCTCTTGAAAGGCAGCATCAAGCCGTTGATCTCACGAAAGTCCGATAGGTACTGGTCCATCTCCGCCGGGCCATTAGGTGTCATTTCCTGGGCACTGCGCTTTAGCGGAAGCATGGTTGAGGCATCAAGGTAGAGCTTGAATGACCGGGCGCCAGGAGGACTGATGTGTAGCACTTCCGCTGCCGCGCCATCCACATCCTCTGTGCCCACATACTGAACCCCGAGCGCCGTGTCCTCGCTGTGCCCGTATAGATACACGATGCTCTGCCAGATGTTATTGATCATAGTATCGTTCATCGGGCCTGGTGCCGGCTGAGTACCCATCGGGGTTATGAGCCAGGCGTCAGATCCATTCATTATCTGCACCATTTCGCCCTGAGGCAATACCACTGTCACCCGAACGCGGTCCGGATATGCCATGATACTCGTGACGTCCATGCCCACATCGCCCTGGGGGGTAACCATGGTGGCGCGGCCGCTCTCATGAATGGCCTGTACCTTTTTAAACGCCTCACTGCCTCCTGCAGCGGCAACCGCCCGGTTGAGAAGCGACCGTCCCCTCGCGAGTGCGTCTTCGGATACCTCAGGTGTTTCGACCTCAGGTGTTTGGATCGAGATATCGATCACATTCACGGGCCCCAAGGACGCCAAGGGAGTTCCGAAATCTTCTCCCCGACCTACAACCAGAATACGCACCAGGTCAGGTTTGAGGTATTTCTCCGCGACCCGCTTCACATCGGCACGTGACACCTTTTCGATGCCCTCTTTCGTGCGTTCGAGGAAATCCTTTGGATACCCGTAGTATTCATAAGTCATCTTGCGGTCGATTACTTCGCCGCGCGTATCGAAGTTGAAGACAAATGAATTGAGAAAACTCTCTTTGGCCAGCGTAAGTTCTTCGTCAGTCACGTCCTCTGACCTCATTCGTTCGACTTCCCGCAACATAGATTGTATGGCTTGCACAGTAGCGTCAGAGCGGGTCATACATCCTACGTAGAAAATGCCTGGATAGTCATAATTGGCGCTGTACTGCCCGAAGACCGCGTATGCGAGGCCCTGGTCAGAACGCACATTCCTCATGAGTCGCCCCGAAAATCCACCGCTCAAAATGTCATTCATGACCTGGAGGGCAAAATAGTCGCGACTGTTTCGAAGCCCCCCGATATGCCCGAGAAAAATGCTGCTCTGATTGACATCATTTTTCTCGATATAATGAACGGATCGATTAAAATCGTACTTCACATCGGGTGTCTTGGTCCTTTGAAGGGGCTGCTTCTCCCAACGGCCCAATGCCGATTCTATCGCGGATCGCATCTCCTTCGTATCGAAGTCGCCGGAGATCCCTATCATAACATTACCGGGAACAAAGTACCTCTCGTGGAATGCCACAAGGTCGTCGCGGGAGATCGCATCGATGGTCGCATACTCGGCTTGACGCCCGAATACACTTTCGGCGCCGTAAATGAGCTTGCTGAATTCGCGACTGGCAATGCCATTGGCGTCGTCGTTTCTCCGGGCTATGGCTGACCGGGTCTGGACTTTCTGGAGCTCTATCTTCTCTTCGGCAAAGGCGGGTTTAATCAGGATGTCAGCCAGAATAGGCAATGCCGTATCGAGATTCCCACGAAGTACCGTCATACGTGCGAATCCCGAAGTCCTGCCAATTCCCGTTTCGATCGAAGCGCCAATGCTCTCCATGGCTTCGTCAATTTCATCTCCGGACATGCTATCCGTGCCGCCAGTGCGCATGACGGAACCCGTTATTCCTGCGAGACCCGTTTTATCGGCAGGGTCGTCAATAGCTCCCACCCCAATACGAGCCCTCAAATTGATCATCGGTAGACGGTGATCCTCCACGAGGTAGAGGATGATGCCGTTTCGCAGCTTTACACGTTCCGCGTCGGGTACATCGATCGCGTTCAACGGTGGATATCTTAACTCACTGTAATGTTTCTGAGATTCCGCTACACCTGTGGAGAGCGCAATCATCAACGCCACTAACAGGGCAGCACGTATAAGTCGGTATGACATCTGGCCTCCCTGGATACGGCTTTTTACGTCTCGAATAACTGTGGTCAAGGCAGTGGTGCTCATTCTAATCTCCAAAATATGAATCTACGCCTATTGGGCAGTCGTCTTAATCATGGCGACGGTACGTTGGCTTGAAATCAGATACTCCTTGGCCACGCGCTGAATGTCTTCCGCGGTGATTGCGTCGATTTTCTCAAGCATCCGGAAGAGATTTCTCCAGTCGTCGGTGAGCACATGTGTGTACGCCAGCTGACCGGCAAGTCCGGAATTCGAATCCAACTGGCGCACCAAATCGGCACGAGCACGGGTCTTCGCTTTTTGCAGTTCTGATTCTGAAACGAGCGACTCTTGAATCCGCGTAACTTCCGCGTTGATGGCCGCCTCACAATCCTCTGCAGTATGTCCCTGGCTGGGAAAAGAAAAGAAGACCATCATATTTGGGTACTTGCTACCTGGAAAATCGATAAATGCCGATGCATTGACGGCGATCTTTTCTTCCTTGACCATTTTCTTGTAGAGACGACTCGTTCGACCTCGTCCGAGAATATCTGCCAATACGTTGAAAATCAAATCGTCTTCGTGTCGGATATCGACTTTGTGATATCCCATCAGCAACACAGGCTGTGAACGATCTTCGACGATGATTCGGCGTTCACCCAACTGCGGGGGTTCCACGGTCTCTACCGGCGTCGGTTTGGGCTTGGTGGGAAGACGCCCAAAGTACGTTTCGGCCAGTTGTTTCACCTGCACCGGATTTACATCGCCAACCAGCACGACGGTCAGATTGCTGGCGCCATAGTAGGTATCGAAAAACTCAAGGGCTTCCTGGCGCGTTACCGATGCCAGATCGGACATATGCCCTACGGTCGGTTCTCCGTAAGGATGTGCCTTATAGGATGCGGCGATCATCTCCTCGACCAGACGTCCTACCGGACTGCTTTCCGTGCGCATTCGCCGCTCTTCCATCACCACATTCTTCTCGGTATAGAACTCGCGAAGGACGGGATTGAGGAACCGATCTGACTCTAGTGAGAAGAACAGTTCGATCTTATTGGAGGGTAGACTATAGAAATACCGCGTCGCATCAGCGCCCGTTGTCGCATTCAAGCCCACGGCACCAGCTCTGTCCAACGCCTCATCCATTTCATTGGGAACGATCCACTCCTTAGCCGACTTCTTAGCCAATTCAAAGGCTTCCTCGAGGAAGGCTATTTTATCAGTGTCTGCGAGAGTGCCTTTGTGACGCTCCCTCCTGAGCTCTTCGAAGGCGTCATCTACGTTACCCATGGATT
>JABIQT010000230.1 GCA_018667995.1 Candidatus Latescibacterota bacterium | reverse complement strand
CTTCTCACAGGGATCATGGCTGGTCCTCACGGATTCGGAGCCATCACGGCCACACACGAAGTCGAAATCCTCGCAGAAATCGGTGTGGTTCTACTTCTTTTTACCATTGGGCTCGAGTTTTCGCTAAAGCACCTCTCTGCCCTGAAGCGGTATGCGCTCATTGGCGGAGGGGTGCAGGTCTTTCTGACCATTTTAGTCGTCTGGTATCTGTCGAGCCGCCTTGGGCTTCCTGAGGGTGAGGCCATATTCATGGGGCTGCTGGTAGCTCTGAGCAGCACGGCGATTGTGCTGAAGGTTTTACAGGATCGTGCTGAGATCAGCGCGGCACATGGACAGATCATTCTCGCTATTCTCATATTTCAGGACATCATAATTGTTCCCATGATGATGTTCACGCCGTTCCTCGCTGGAACGTCAGAGGATGTCGGAAACGAACTGGTCTTACTGGCGTTCAAAGTCCTCGGTATCATAATCGTCGTATTCTTCAGCGCCCGCTATGCAGTGCCCTTTCTCCTCTACCAAATCGCACGGACCCGCAGCCGTGAACTTTTCGCTCTGGCGATCGTATTGATCTGCCTGGCCGTCGCATGGTTAACATCCTCATTGGGTCTGTCTCTGGCGCTCGGGGCCTTTCTCGCGGGACTGATCGTCTCAGAATCTGAATACAGCCATCAGGCCCTGAGCCATATTATGCCATTCCGGGATATCTTTGCGAGCTTCTTCTTTGTCTCAATCGGCATGTTGCTTGACGTAGAAATTCTGTTGCAGAAACCTCTCTTGATTCTCTCACTCACGGTTGGTGTTGTTGTATTGAAGTCTGCTATCGGCACGGCGGCCACACTCTTCTCTGGTGGATCCTTGCGCAGCTCTATTCTGGCGGGCACGGCACTCAGTCAGGTCGGTGAATTCTCATTTATCCTATCAAAATCAGGTATAGAGACGGGCCTCCTGCCTGACGCCAACTACCAGCTCTTTCTGGCTGTCTCCGTGGTAACAATGGTCCTCTCTCCATTTATCATTCAGATTTCCGCGCGAATAGCTTCGACGTTTGAACGCCTGCCCATTCCACTTCGGTTCAAAGATCAGGCTGCAAACCACGCCATGCGGGTGGAATCACTTCCAGATACCTACCTGTCCGATCATCTTATCATAGTAGGCTACGGCGTCAACGGACGGAACGTAGCCAGAACAGCACGTATCGCAATGATTCCATACGTAATCGTTGAGATGAATCCAGAGACTGTAATAGCGGAACAAGACAGAGGGGAACCCATCATGTACGGGGACGCCAGCGCAGCAGCGGTATTGACGGCCGCAGGAGTCGAACGTGCACGTATCCTGGTCGCGGCAGTCCCCGATGCGGCGGCTACAAGGGGTATCACTGCGGAAGCACGGCGCCTCAGTTCCCAATTACATATCATTGCGAGAACACGCCTGATGCTCGAAGTCGGTCCACTTTACCAGTTGGGAGCAAACGAGGTAATCCCGGAAGAATTTGAGACATCTATTGAGATATTCACACGGGTGCTGTTCAAGTACGATATTTCGCGAGAGGATATCGAGTCGTACATATCTGAGATCCGGTCCGACGGTTACGGCATATTCAGGCAAATCAACGCCCTTGGCGCGGCGGAAACCGACATCAAATTCTACCTGCCGGACACCGATATCACGGCCGTACTTCTGGAACCTGGTGCGCCACTCGCCGGTCAATCGCTTGCGGAAACCAATATGAGAGCGCTCTACGGCGTCACCGTCGTCTCCATTAACCGAGACGAAAACACCATAACGAATCCGGACGGCGGCATGAAGCTGCGGGAAAATGATGTGCTGATTCTGATGGGTACAGCCGAACAAGTGGAGAAAATGGCCAAGAAATGTCTTTCTCCGCACGCCTGAACCGGCATCCGAAACGGACTGTTTGTATTGGAGATATCGGTATTACTACCTATACTTACAGAGCGTACGAGACACCACGAAAACGGGGGGCTATACTATGAAGTGGTCCTGGCGCATAGGCACGTTTGCCGGTATCGGGGTATACGTCCACGCCACGTTTCTGTTAATCATCGGATGGTTCGCCTTCGCAAGCTGGCAAGACACACAGACTATAATAGGAACTCTGACCGGCGTCTTCTTCGTGATTGCGCTTTTTCTTTGCGTAGTGCTACACGAATATGGTCATGCACTCACCGCGAGACGCTATGGTATTGCTACACGCGATATAACACTACTACCCATCGGGGGAGTGGCCCGCCTCGAACGTATGCCGGATGACCCCATGCAGGAGCTATGGGTGGCAGTGGCCGGACCTGCCGTCAATCTCGCTATTGCCTTGGTCTTGTTTGGCTGGATCTCGATCTCCACGCCCATTGCAGGATCGGAAGAGCTTGACGTAATGTCCTCTTCAATGGCTTGGCGACTCATGAGCATCAATATTGTACTGGCTGTATTCAACATGATACCCGCTTTTCCGATGGACGGTGGCCGGGTCGTCAGAGCAGTGCTCGCCATGCAGATGCCCTATACGCGTGCCACTCAGCTGGCTGCGAGTCTCGGCCAATCCCTTGCATTCATGTTCTTTCTGATCGGACTTTGGACACAGCCATGGCTGATGCTCATTGGTGCCTTTATCTGGATCGGGGCAAGTCAGGAATCCAGCATGGTACAGTTGAAGTCCGCACTGTACGGTATTCCCGTTCACCGGGCCATGGTAACAACTTTTCGTACAGCAGATCCCAATGAGACCCTCCAGGAGATAGTTAGCGCCATACTAAATGGCACACAGGCGGACTTTCCTGTTGTGGATGAAAACAGAGTTGTGGGCGTTCTTATTCAGGCGGACCTGCTTGAGGCACTATCCGAGGGTGATGTAACCAGGCGTGTGGCAGATGTCATGAGGAGAGAATTCGAAATCGCGCATCCAAACGACATGTTGCAGACCCTATTCATGCAAATGCAGGACAGTACATGTGACTGCCGCATGGTACCGGTACTCGGCGGCGATGACCGCCTGGTTGGATTGGTGACGAAAGAGAATACGGGAGAATTCCTGCAGATCCAGGCAGCAATGGCAGAATCAAGGAAGGGAATGAGTTCAGGTACG
>JABIQT010000423.1 GCA_018667995.1 Candidatus Latescibacterota bacterium | reverse complement strand
CCTAGGATGTCCGTAAACCAGAGTCGAATGAACTTAACATCATGCTCCTGGGCCATCTTGAGCACATACTCTTTGGCGTCACTGTTCGATTGCTGCATATCTGACTCCATACCCTATGTGCTTCAACGCTTGTGCTATGGGTGTATTCAGTATGTGTGCAGGTACTCTCACATATCGGCAGTAAGCTGACATTTGAGCATCGTACGCAAGCCCGGGGCTAAACTACTTCGGGCTATTTCGAATCAAGCCAATCTAACGAGTGTACAAACACCGGGGCCGGCGACACTATTATAAAGGCTTTATCTTTGCAACACAGATGCCATTGTCGCACCCTCGTTCAGGATTCAGCAGACGTAACAATGGCTTCTCAGGCCGGGAGGGCTGGTAAACGGGCTAGCTGGAACAAACCTTTGAAGGGGCCAGGTAGCCTGTTTACCAGAAAAACCAGGGAGCTCGGTGCAAAAGTGAACCGCTCCCGAGGGCAGCCTGCCATGCCCGGGGGATTATTTCTATCCTTTGAGTAATCCACGAAGGATTTCTCGTCTCTCGGTGCCCTACTATTTACGTTTGTCCCTTTGCTTCTTTTCAATCTCTTTCAATTTCTTCTTGCGGGTGGTACGTCTGCGTCTGAGATTTTTGTCTTTCTCTCTCATGGTATTCTCCTCTTCCGTTACGGAATTTTATTGACGGTGTAATCCATGGTATGCGACACCGCCTGTTTGCCTTCTACTGCTTTCATGGACATCCGGACAATGACCGTATCGCCGGGTGCAATTGCTCTGACTGATTGCGATTTTCCTACATCATATCCATCTGAATCAAGCCAGGTGAGATTGAGTGAAACATCGACATCATCGAAACCACGATGTCGCAACTCTACCCTCGCTCGCCACCACTCATCTTCCACTGTCGTCTTCACATCCAGAATATCGATGAGCTTCTTGAGTTGCTGCGGAATATAGTAGGCTCTATCGAGCTTATCAAACATCAGTACTGCCAGAAGAATACAGAGAGGTACCGCGAGTTTTCTGAAGAAGCCGGATGCCGAGCGTTTTGCGGGCGGCTTGCTCACTTATCTTCTCCGTCGTCCCGCTCCCACTGACTCATTTGACGTTCCCTGATATGGTCTTTAAGCCTGCCTCTGGAATCCGAATTGCGGCGGCGGGCCTTCTTGTTATATCTCCGGACCAGATTGAATATGAATATCAGTCCGAGAAATGCAAGAAACACCTTACTCATAAAAAATGGCGCGATTACTTCCATATCAAAACCTCACACATACTTGAGACTATATTCCTGGCTTGCGGTGTTCCCACGCAGTTGATCAGATTGAACGCCAAACCGTCCTATAATTCTCAATCGCCCGGTTAGATCTCATGAATTGATATACCGGCTATACGCGACATGGTGCAGCAATCTGACCTGAGGCTCAGAATCCCCTAAACTAATGGCCAATCAGGCGTAAGAGCAACCTATTTATGACTCGTGTGGTCGTTTTTGCTTGCTCGAATTCAGGGGTACCGATTGATTTACGAACATCAGCCGGATGCCACAACCGTAAAGGACACCATGCTCAGAGTGCTTTCGAACCATCAGATGAAACAGTTGCTTCGAATAGACGAGGTGATCGGGGTCATAGAGACGGGCTTTCGATCACTGGCAGACGCTCCTTGTAGAGCGCCTGTGCGATTGGCACTGGAGCTTCCCGAACGGGAGGACGTCGTTTTGTATATGCCTGCCTATCTGACTCGTGATCACGTTCTCGGAGCGAAGGTCGTTTCTGTTTTTCCAGAAAATGGGTTGCGAGACATGCCCGTCGTGTCGGGCACCTACCTGCTTCACGACGCGGAGACTGGAGCTCTCAAAGCACTCATGGATGCAACCTACATGACCGGAATACGTACCGCAGCGACGTCCGCTGTGGCTACCAAATATCTTGCCCGCGATTCGCCGGATACCCTAGGAATTATAGGTGCGGGGGTACAGGCAGAATTTCATGTAGAGGCACTGCTACTGGTCCGTACTTTTCGGCGTGTTCTGGTATATACTAGAAGCCAGGAGCGTGGCCTGGCATTCGTCGAGAGGATGGCGCTACGTTGTGACGTGCCTGTTGAACTCGCCAGTAGCGCGGAGGAAGTCGCACGGCAGTCAGATGTAATAGCCACATGTACCCGGTCTCAAGATCCGGTTCTGGAGGGTCGATTTCTGCGTCCTGGTGTCCACATCAATGCGGTGGGAGCATTCACGCCCGAGATG
>JABIQT010000231.1 GCA_018667995.1 Candidatus Latescibacterota bacterium | reverse complement strand
TCAGGAATGACACCATTCACATCGATGTGTGGCACATCAGAGTCTGGCAGGACGCTTCCATGGCGGCCTGGAGAACTCAGCTCAAAAATCAATGGTTCGGGCAAGGTGATTCCTTTCAGTCAGACAGGGCTGCCAACGACTCTACGAATAGGTCAATCTGCTGTTTCGTACGGCGCTCGGTGACCGCTACAAGTAGACAGTCATCCAGGTCCATCCCTGGAAATCGACGTAAGTCCAGGCCGGCGTGGATCTTGCTCCGTGACAGATCATGAACGAGTTGTGCGGGATCAATGGGCGTCTTGACCACGAATTCTTTGAAGTACGGAATCTGGTACCTCAGGTCGAATCCTGGCAGTTCCGAGATCTGTTGCGCAGCATAGTGGCTCTTTTGAAGGCAAAGATCCGCGACCTTCTTCAGGCCGGATTTACCGATAAGCGACAGATATATGGTAGCCATTAACGCATTTAGTTGCTGGGACGTGCAAATATTGGAGGTCGCCTTATCGCGTCGGATATGTTGCTCACGTGCCTGCAAGGTAAGGACGAATCCTCGCCGCCCCTGATCATCCACAGTCTTTCCTGCGATGCGGCCCGGTATCCGGCGAATGAAGGCTTTCTTTACGGCCATGAACCCGAGAGCCGGCCCCCCGTAACTCATGTGGTTACCGAGCGCCTGGCCCTCTCCCACGGCGATATCTGCGCCGTATTCACCGGGTGATTTCAACAATCCTAAAGAGATCGGATCCACGATCATCACGAGCAAAGCTCCTGCTTTGTGCACGATTGTTTCGAGCTCTGTGATCTCTTCAAGTCCCCCAAAGAAATTAGGATGTTGAACAATCAGGCACGCGGATTCGTCAGAGACCGCATTGCGCACATCATCCGGGTTGACCCTGCCCTGATGGCACGGAATCTCAGTTACTGCTATCCCTGGACCATGTGAATAGGTGTGGATAGTTCCGGTATACTGAGGATGTAGGGATCCGACGACGACCACTTGCTTGCGTTTTGTGGCCGCACATGCCATCATCATAGCTTCTGCGGCTGCGGATGCCCCGTCGTACATAGAGGCATTGGCGACTTCTAGTCCCGTGAGTTCGCAGATCATGGTCTGGAATTCGTAAATGCCCTGCAGCGTCCCCTGACTCACTTCCGGCTGGTACGGGGTATAGGCGGTAAGGTATTCTGACCTACCAGCCAGATGCTTTATGGCGCTTGGAACATAGTGATCGTAGACACCTGCCCCCAGAAACGAGACGCATTGGTCTGCATCAAGATTCTGATCAGCCATTTCGGCCATGAGGTCGGTGAGTTCGAGTTCGGAAAGTGCGGAAGGGAGGGATAAGGGGTGGGGAAGTCTTACTTCGTGCGGTACAACGGACAGCAATTCATCGATGGATGCGACGCCAATGGCCTCCAGCATTAACTTCCGATCGGCGTCGGTATTTGGAATATAGGACATTGTTTCTCCGCTACGAATCTACTCTATTCTTCTCCAATCAAGTCCTGGTAGGCCTTTGCAGTCAGCAAGTCCTCATAGGCCCCGGCATTGTCAATCTGAATCTTTATCATCCATCCACTTCCATAGGCATCTTCGTTGACATACTCCGGGTGTGCCTCAAGCTCTTCGTTGACTTCAACAATGCTACCTGTCAAAGGAGAGAATAGGTCCGAGACCGTCTTGACCGCCTCCACCTGGCCGAATATGCCCTGCGCTTCTATAGAATCACTTGTGGAAGGGAGTTCAACAAATACAATGTCTCCGAGCTGATCCTGTGCATGATCGGTGATACCAACGGTGGCAATATCTCCGTCCAACTTTACCCATTCATGTTCGTCTGTATATCGCAGTTCTTCGGGTATGTTCATGGTATCCCTTCATTCATGTTCACATGCCTAATTGCCGCTTGCTGCCTCTTTGTCTGCTGCGAGGATTTCTTCTACCAGGTCTATGTTCGCTTCTCCGGCAGTAAAACGCGGATCTCGCAACATTCGACTGTGAAATGGTATGGTGGTCTTTACGCCTTCAATAATGAATTCCTCTACAGCCCTTTGCGCTCGGATTAATGCCTCTTCACGATCCTTTCCCCAGACGATTAGTTTTGCGAGCATGGAGTCGTAATAAGGAGAGACCACGTATTCTGCATGCACGTGACTGTCTACTCTCACCCCAAAACCACCTGGTACATGAATGCTGGACACTTGACCAGTGGAAGGCATAAAGTTGCGATCGGGATCCTCAGCATTTATGCGGCACTCAATGGCATGACCACGGAAACTCACGCTGTCCTGGCAGAACCCAAGTGGTTCGCCCGCCGCAACGCGAATCTGTTCACGAACCAGATCATGATTAGTCACGAGTTCAGTGACTGGATGCTCTACCTGGATTCGCGTATTCATTTCCATGAAATAGAAGTTGTGGTCTTCCGTAACTAGAAACTCCATAGTCCCTGCGTTGCGATATCCAATGGCCGAAGCGCCCTTAACCGCTGTCTCTCCAAGCGTTTTGCGGAACTCGGCGTCAACAAACGGCGAAGGCGATTCCTCGATGAGTTTCTGGCGACGTCGCTGGAGAGAACAGTCGCGTTCACCCAGGTGCACAATGGAGCCATGGCTATCACCAAAGAGCTGTATTTCAACGTGTCTTGCTTTCTCAATGAAACGCTCAAGATATAGGGAGGAATCATCGAACACTCGGGCGGCCTCGGCATATGCCATCTGGAACTGTTCTTTAAATTCCGACCGTTCCTTTACCACGCGTATGCCGCGACCCCCACCACCGGCGGCGGCCTTAATCACGAGAGGATACCCGATATCATCGGCCAGCCTGAACGCTTGATCCACGTCATCTACTGTGTCTTCCGTGCCAGGAACGGTGGGTACGCCCGCCTCAATCATCATCCGGCGTGCGACGGCCTTGTCACCCATTGACTGAATCATAGACGACGTCGGTCCGATGAATGTTATCTCGCAGGCCTCGCATATTTCAGCAAATCTTGGATTCTCGGATAGAAATCCGTATCCGGGATGAATGGCGTCCGCGTTAGTGATCTCAGCGGCGCTTATTATTCGGGGGATATTAAGGTAACTGTCAGCGGGCGCGTTGCTTCCGATGCATACTGCCTCGTCCGCAAAACGGACGTGCAACGAATCTCTATCCGCGGTGGAGTATACGGCAACGGTAGGAATGCTCAGTTCTTTGCATGCTCGTATCACACGGAGTGCTATTTCGCCACGATTGGCTATCAGGATTCTCTGGAACATTGGCGTCTACACCGGCTCCAGGAGAATTAGTGGCTGACCATATTCAACTGGTTGGGCATTCTCGACCAGTATTTCGACGACACGACCTTTGATTTCTGACTGAATTGGATTCATCAGTTTCATCGCTTCAATGATACAGAGCGTCTGACCTGGCACTACCTTGTCATTTTCATTCACAAACACATCAGAACCGGGTTCCGGTGAGCGGTAGAAAGTTCCGACCATGGGAGACACAACCTCTATATACGGATGAGTAGCCGCCGGCTCCGTCACCTCGCCAGCCGCTGGTACAGCTGGAGCTTGTGGTGCGATTGGAGGTGCAGTACCGACACTTGCAGGAATTGCTTGAACCGGAACAGGCAACATTCGCGCAATCCGAAACTTCCAGTCTCCATGAGAGACCTCTAGCTCCTGTATATCTGTTTCCTGTACTGTTTCGATTAACTTGAGAATCTCTTCGATCCCCATCTGGGACTCCTTAGACGCGTTCGACATATGCTTTTGTCCGTGTATCTATTTTCAGTACATCGCCAATGTTAACAAAGAGAGGCACCTGAACCACTCCGCCACTTTCAAGCGTCGCAGGTTTGGTACCGCCGGTAGCCGTGTCACCACGCACACCGGGCTCGGTTTCCGTTACTTCTAGTTCGACAAAGTTAGGCATCTCAATTCCGACAACGCCCTGATCTGTTGTGAGGAGACTGATGGTCATACTGTCCTTAATGAAGAGGGTTTCGGCCCCCAGCATATCCTTCTCCACTGGAACCTGATCGTAGGTTTCCAAGTCCATCATGTAGTACATGTGGCCATCGTTGTATTGGTATTGAGAATCACGACGTTCGACACGTACATCGTCGACTTTGTCTGCAGCTTTGAATGTTTTATCGATGACCGACCCTGATCTGATATGCTTCATCCGTATCCGGGAAAAAGCCGTTCCCTTGCCCGGTTTTACGTGCTCACACTCGGTCACTAAATAGACAGAATTGTTCTCGATCAGGGCCATGCCTGTTCGTAGGTTTGTTGCCGGAATCATACGCTTCTATTGCCTCCTCACGAACGTCCGCCCTGTGATTTTATCACGAAGAGCTCAGATAGTCGCTTGTGGATATCAGGATTAGTCGGATCATGCTCGATCAGGGTGAGATACACCGCAATCGCCCTGTCAAGCAGTCCCTGCCGGACGTACAGTTCGGCAAGGGTCGCGGTGGGGATAGCTTCGGAGCGAGGGTCCCGTGGGCTGACCGTGGATTGACCGGTAGCCTCCTCCGGTGGTGTCTCGTCGATTCTGTCATCCGGGACTGATAGCGACGCATCTGAGATTTTGTCATCGGTGTGGTCTATCGCCTCAGGGAATTCGACCGTCTCTATTTGGCCGCTGTCCTCCACGGACGATGGCTGGGGATCGGGCCCAATGTCAGGCGTTTTCTCAGATGTAGCTATTTCCTCCGACGATTCGATGACCGTCTCATTTGGCTGAGTAGGTGGTGCACCATCGTGGTGGCCCGATGCGGGAGCTGGTACTTCCTGTGAGGAAAGAGTCTCAGGAGGCGAATGTTCCTCGACCGAATTTAATGACTCTGGTGTGGCGTCAGAATCCGAGACCTTTGGAAAGGAAAAGGAATCTGTAAAGAATTGGTCCAGATACCTCTCGGATACGTCCTCCTCTCCCGAGTCCCGCGCATCTACTCGGATCTCCGAAGTGTCCTCCGCCTTCTGTCGATCTTCCACGATACTATCATCTTCATCTACCCCACTGGACTCAGTATGAGGGGCCGGTTCAATACCATGGTCGCTGGAATTTGATTCGGAGATATGATCTGTTGGGGGGGGCGCGGCTGCAGCCGAACGGAAATCGGAATCCATGTCCAACTCTTCGGCACCGTTGCTCGCGTGCTCCGAATAAC
This sequence comes from Candidatus Latescibacterota bacterium, assembly GCA_018667995.1. Classification (GTDB taxonomy): domain Bacteria; phylum JAAXHH01; class JAAXHH01; order JAAXHH01; family JABIQT01; genus JABIQT01. The sequence goes on along the minus strand of JABIQT010000231.1, from coordinate 5,445 downwards.
CGCCTTGGGGCGGCTCATCCATTTCTTCAGTAAAGGGGTCTTCGTTAAGTGATGGAGAGTCGGAGGGATTCCCCACATACTCGATCTTTGATTCCTCATCATCAGAGTCACTATCCGCTTGCGATTCTGTGGCCGCAATGTCGCTGAGCTGTGACGAGTGACCAGCGTCATCTGATTCCACTGTCGAATCATGCAAGAATCCCGTGGCCCCGGTCGGATCGGCCCTCTCCTCCGAGTCCGGATCCACATCTTCAACTGGCTGCGAACGATCTACTTTTAATTCCGGATCCACATAGTCGGGTATTGCCGTATCTGGCGGCGAGGCCACGCTCTCAGGAGACTCTATCTGTGGCGATATCGCTTCATCATTTGCCTCCGATATGGTCCAGAAGGGAACCTCTTCTTCTGACTCATCTTCAATTTGCGGGCTATCCTCGTCCGGGTTGGCAGAAGAGCCGTCTTCAATGGTTGGCCATGGTGGCGATTGTGCACCATCCTCCGCATTCAGCCTTCCAGGGGAAGCTGTTATATCGGTGCCGTCAGAATTGCTGACAGGGCTCGGGGTTGAAAAATTGTCAGTGATAGAGTTGCTCATTGGATCAGTCACTATCAGATCCTCTTCAAATGCATAGGCATTTCCGAGCCCAATATCACTCTCCCCGCCAGCGGAACTCTTCCTCATGCTCTCCATCGGGCCGCCGCCAAACGTAACCATGTCCGTCCTTGTACCGAGCTCCATCAAAGATGAGAACAGTGTTGCGGGCCACGGTTCTCCGCCATCTGCCCCATCACCATCAATTGCGGAAGGTCGGGGAACGTTTTCGCTGAACATTTCCGAAACCCAGATTCCTTGGGCACTAATCTCGATCCCCGGGTCTACCTCCGCAACGGTGACCGATTCACGGCCGATACCGTGTGGCAACTCGAATGGAGGGGCAGTCGGAGCTACAAAGTCTACCGAGTTCTCCTCATTGAGGAGATCTTCCGGTTCAGAAGAAGCTACCGGTAGACCCTCATCTGATGTATCGAACGTATCAGTCGGCAATGATGGTTGAAGCTGCTCAATACCTGGTGGCTCAACGACTGTGGTCTCTGCAATGTTCTCTATGGGTTCCGAAGATTCGACTTTTCCTATTTCGTGGATAGTTGCAGCCGGTCCCGGTTCTCCAGAGATGGATTGAATCAGGGACTCAATACGCTCGTTTAATGGGTCGATGGCGAGAGCTTGCCGATAATAGTGCAATGCCTGGGAGCTATTGTTTTCGATCTGATAGAGGCTGGCCAATTCCGTCAGGGCGGCAATGTGGTGCGGGGCAAACTTGAGTGCTTCGGCCAGCGATTCTTTGGCTTCGGTATTCATCTCTTCTTCAAGATAACACCGCGCAAGAATATAGTGGCCCGTAGCATAGTTGGGGAATTTCCCAATGCCATCTTCACAAACTTTTAATGCCTTTTTCACTTCACCCTTAGCACGACTTTCCTCCGCAATCTTCGCGAATAAAATCGACTCGGTTCCTCGATTGAGGCTGAGTTTTAACTTCTCTAGGATGGCAACCAAGATGCTGTTCCTGTGTACGGTTTTGAATCACATTTAGCTAGAGGATATATAGAGTTAGGGCAAGTTATGTCAATAGAAATTTTACGGACTTTGGCTTCCACTTATGCTTGAGATAGTGGGACTTGCACGGCGGCTTTGGACCTACCCTCGAGACCGCCTCAAGAGTAGAGCTAAAGGAATACTCGAAAGCTTGATGAATAGAAAACGCCCGTCGTTACCATTGTAAACGACGGGCGCTTCGTTCAGGGTGGGTAACGGGATTCGAACCCGCGACCTCCAGAGCCACAGTCTAGCGCTCTAACCGACTGAGCTATACCCACCATGACCTCTGCGATATTGCCAGAGAAATCGTACAAACAGAGGCCCAAGATAGCTGGGAAATGGCTGATTTGTCAAGGTGTTTTTATGACCAAGACTCCCATTGAATGAATCTCGTGTGGGCGTTCTTGATTCATTGTATGACCATTTCAGAGAGGGGAATCCTTCTGATAGATTCCGGCAATGTCAATGCCAGTTCAGAAGCGGTCAGCCCGCTGTTAAGAGATTGCTGCTCAAACCTTAGATCGAGTGATTCATCAGGAGAGTCCTTCAGGATTCTGATGCGTAGAGGGCGCCATATGTTATTCATTCGTGTGTACTGCTCGTAGCGCCGATCAGTAATCTTTCCATCACCCTCTTCGGTTTGGTCGCGTACGATGGTCATTCTATCTGGATCCACCCAGATTGTCCGTTTTCCCGCAGCGTTTTGGATCGATAAACTATACATCCCGTCCCTTATCTCATAGTTGGAGATCTTCCCTATAGTAAACTCGGTTAGGTCAATCAACCCTGTCAGTGATGATCGGATGTCTTTCATCGGTACGAGCAGTCCTGGTATCAGGGAATCTGTTCCTTCGAGAGAACCCTCAAATACGAGATTGTCGGTGGGAATGTAAACTTGTGCGCGATCTTCATTGAGCGCAATGACTGCAATTACTCGAAATCCCCCTTGGACAAACACCTTTAGAAGGCCGGGCTTCTTGTACCGAATGCGGGCAGAGACTCGGCCGCCACGACCATTGAAATGCACTGATAACAGGGCGCTGGACTTAATGTCCTCAATCCGAGATTGGGCTGCAATAACATTGTCAAGAAGCTTGTCAGGGGGGACTTCTGTCAGGCTAGGGATACTTCTACCGGGAGCACATCCAGAAGCTGAGATCAGGGCAACAAGGAACATTGTTCTCAGGATGTAGGGGACCATTTTGGCAGGGATCGCGATCAGGGAACCTCATTGAGTTTCTTTCTGACATCTTCGTTGGCGCCATCAAGATTCAAGGCCTGCTCCCAAAATCGTACTGCATCTTCCCGATCACCCATTTCGTTCGCCACATCGCCAAGGTGATCGTAGAGGGTTGCATTCTCGGTATCGAATTGAAGCGCTTTCTCGATATAATCCCGAGCTTCCTTGAGATTGCCAAGTCTGAAATGAATCCAACCGAGGCTGTCGAGAAAGGCACCGTTGTCGGGCACCTGTGCAAGAGCCCTCTCAAGCATTTCTCTCGCCTCATCAAGGCGCAGGCCTTTGTCCCCTAGTATATAACCGAGGTAGTTCAGTGTGTAGGGATCAGTGGGGTCCAGTTCCAAGGTTTCCTCAAAGGTTGAAACCGCATTATCGAACTGACCCGATTGATCATATGTCTGGCCCAGAAGGAAGTACAACCTGTGATTCGTCGGAAACTTGTCGATGCCTGTCTTGGCGATTTCAATGGCTTCGTCGTATTTTTTCTGCTCGGTGTATGAGAATCCAAGGTAGAACCAGAGTTCTGGATTGTTAGGTACCGCTTCTATTGCCTGCTGGAAAATGCGGGAACCTTCTTCAAACATCTCTTGCCGAATTTGAACCAATCCGAGGTTGAGCCAGGCCCGTCCATCTCCTTTGTCACTGTCAATAACCCGCTGAAACTGCTCGGTCGCTTTGGCGAAAGCCTCCTGAGACATATAGTTGACACCCAAATATAGATGCAGATCGTGATTATTGGGCAAAATCCCCAGCGCTTGATTGAGGATCTGCTCCGCAGTGTCGTACTTCTCTTGTCGCATATATGCAAGGCTTAGATTCACCCATCCTCGCGTGTCGTTCTGGTTCAGACTGACGACCTTCTGAAACTGCTCAATGGCACTCGGATATTCGCCTTCGTCCATATATATGTCTGCAAGATTCAATCGCAGGTCAACGTCACTCGGAATGACCTCAATGGCCTCTTCGAAGGTTTTCACTCCTTCTTTCTTCTTGCCCTGATCCATGTAAGCGTAAGCCAGTGACATCCAACTCTTTGGATAGGATTCATTCAGATCAACGGCTTCCTTGAATTCAGAAATAGCCTGCTTGTGGTTTTTTTGAGACAGATAGACCGACCCGAGATAGAGACGCAATTCGGGATCACTTGGTATTGTTTCAATGCCCTGTCGTAAAACATCTACTGCTTCCGCAACCCGGTCTTGACGTCGGTAAGTCAAACTAAGGTTAATCCAACTTGCAGAATCAGATGGATCGAGACTCACGGCCTCCTGGAATTCAAGAGCAGCCTCATCCAATTTCGTCTGTTCGAGATAGACGATACCCAAGCCTGAATGGAGGCTCGCATCCTTCGGCATCATCTTCATTCCGTCGAAGAGCGTTTTCTCTGCCAGTTCCATCTCGCCGCTGCGCCTGTAGGCATTACTCAAATCAATCCAATTTCGAGGATTTGTCTTGTCAGCATCAAGGACTAACTTGAACTCATCTACCGCGTCATTCGCCTGGCCCTGGAATATCAACAGCTCTCCCAGCCTCTGTCGGATCCGTAGCACATTATTTGGATTCAGATCGATTACATTTCTATACTCGTCGATGGCCAGTGCCCATCTACGTTGTTGTTCATAGATCTGTATCAATTCGATTCTGGCTCTTACCGAGGTAGGGAAGTCATCAATCACCTTTTGATACTCGATGATGGCCTTGTCGATCTGAGACTGTTTCTTGTATGCTTCGGCAAGACGAAAATGGACGTCGGCCGATCTCGGAACAAGCCTACCCAAGATCTCCAGCTCCCGGAGTACCACGGCGTCATCGTTCTGCCTTTCTGCAATCTGCATGATCGAGAAATGTGCCTCGACCTCACTCGGATCGAGCTCCACAACCCGTTCGAATGCCGTTCGAGATTGTTGAAATAACCTCAGATCCCGATAGCATTTGCCCAAGACCAGGTGGGCTTCGAATGCCTCATCGTCCAGAATTACAGCTTTCTCAGCATAGCGAATAGCATCCTGGCGCTGTCCCAGTTGATAGTAATCACGTGCCAAAGCAACGTATATGTCCGAAGAGGTAGAATCGTAACTCGCGGCAGCGAGATACTCCTTGATAGCGTTCAGAAGGTCATTCTGAGCGTCATACAAGCCACCCTTTGCAAAGTGCTCGAAGGCACGGGCGCTGGAGTCTTCCTCTTGCGCGTGCAACTTTTCGATGCTGGAACAGAGAATCAGCACGGCGCACAGACTTGTGCTGACTGTCCGCATGAGTATCTTTGCCAATCTCATTTTTGCCCCTCTGTGGTTTTACTGTAGGACTCGTGAAATGTCGTTCACAATCACGAAAACCATGATACACGCAAGTATGGCCATACCCAGTTGCTGCCAGACCATACGCTGTTTCAGCGACAAGGGGCGTCGTATGACACCTTCGACGCCCAGAATCAGAAGCTGTCCCCCATCGAGCGCCGGTATAGGCAGGAGATTGAGGATTGCCAGATTTAAGCTCAGGAATGCAATGAAATTAAACAGACTTTCGGGACCTTGGCGGGCGGTTTCACCTGCCAGTTGTGCGATGAAAATCGGCCCCCCCACCATCTTTGTCGAGACATCTCCCG
>JABIQT010000748.1 GCA_018667995.1 Candidatus Latescibacterota bacterium | reverse complement strand
AGGGAGATTCATCGTCTTTCTAAGGGTTACTCTGATTGTTGATATATGCAGATTTCGTATCCTACGACGTAGAGAATTGAATGTACCAAGACGTCCGGTCTTTTGGACATGATCAACGACTACCTGGAGGTAGGAAGGGCAGGTTGGGCACGGCCAACGCGGCACCATCATCACTCGTTGCACCACACGGGCGATGATGGAGGGGAGACGGTACCAGGTCGCTTGAGAAAGCGACTTCAGCCGGAGGGCGCGCTCATCTGGTTACAATCGGGGCACACCAGTACAGTGTGGGCTGCCATGTGCATCCCAGGCCGGAGTGGTTGTACAATCTGGGGTTGGATGATACCGCGTCAACGCGCGTTATCACCACGGGCAAACTCAGATACTCTTGTTGACAGCACCGTGATGGTGTGACTTCGATCGTAATCAGGCATAAAGCCCGGTGTTTCCCCCACGGGTTTGTATGGTAAATTAGATTGTTACTTTGCTAACGGCCGCGAGTCTTCGCGGCCGTTTTTTTTGTAGCCAGGTTTCCTCTGCTGCTCTTTATATTCACAGATTCTGAAATCACTTGAGATAAACTAATTGATTAGTTGGGGTACCAGTCTGTTAGTTGTTTCACTCGTCGATTATCTATCTTACAAAGCCGGGAAAGGAGTAAGCGCTGTGACTCGGATACAGACAATCATTCCTGGTTTGATCTTGTTACTCCCGACGGTCTCTTCATCACAGAGTCTGCGGCCGACTGTTGGGTCTGGGGATTTTTCGGTTGGTTTTCGTATTGAGCGGACATACGACGCAGGGCGGACGCATCTACGGGGTGACCGATACGGATCCCGTCCACTCCAAATAGCTATATGGTATCCGGCACACTCGTCCGACAGTACTTCTATGACCCTGGGTGATTACACCGCTTTGACAGCCTCGGCGGAGACTCCGGATGAAGCTACCCAAGCCCAAAAACGGGCGGCCTTCCTCCGCTACCGCCCCTACCTATCGACCGATGACGCGTTTGACCGCGTCTTTTCCCAGGCCATGGGGGCAGTACGAGACGCGGAGGTACTGAGTGGCTCATTTCCGGTAGTGGTGTATGGCCCCTCGCAAGGAGGATCGGCCTTTGACAACGCCGTGTTGTGCGAATTTCTGGCCAGTCACGGGTACATAGTCGCATCAGTTGCATCGAAAGGACCCTACAGTCGTAAGATGCCCATGAATTCAGCAGGTGTGGAAGCTCAGGTACGAGATCTGGAATACCTAGCCGGATTCCTACATGGATATCCAAACGCCGACACCTCCAGAATGAATGCTGTGGGATTCAGTTTGGGAGGACTAAGCAATTTGGTGTTTGCTATGCGGTATGTCGATGTAGATGCGGTGGTCTCCTTTGATGGTACAATAGGGTCGAGTATCGGATATGAGATACTACAGAGCTATCCTTACCTGGACGCCGATGCACTGCGGTCTCCATTTCTTGTTTTTGCAGGCAATAAGTTTAGGGTAAATCAATTCAAGTTCTTCGAGGACAATCGATTTGCGGATGCTCATGTGGTCAAGATGAAAGGGAGGAACCATCTGCAGTTTTCCTCATTCAACCTCATGTTCTCGACGCAATCACAACCGGTTTTGGACTCGTACCGGGCTATGTGCGAGTATACTATCGCATTTCTGAATCATCACGGTGCCGATACAGATGAACTTTTCGCTGGATTTTCCAGTGACTCATCATCGCCTATATTCGGCACCTATCTGGAAAAGAGAGCTACGCCTGCTCCCCCGAGTGAAGAAGAGTTCTATGCCATCATCACCAATCTGGGAGTCGACAAGGGCGTGGCGACCTATTATTCTGTCAAAGCGTCATTTCCGGAATATACGATGATGGAATACCGATCCTTTCGTGACGTGGGGTGGGGCATGCTAATTGAACGACGCTTAGAGGAAGCCATTAAGTTATTCGAAGTGCTTGTCGACGCGTATCCGGACAATCCGGACAGCTATCGGCGCCTGGGCGAGGCTCATATGGAAAACGGAAGTAGTGAGGAGGCTCTGGTTCATCTGAGAAAATCACTGGCCCTCGATTCAGAATCCAGCGGTGTCATCCAGATGATCAACCGGTTGGAGCGGGAATAGCTTCTTGATATTGTAGTTAGTTTTTGCAGTCATATTGATCAATGGTCGAGAACAGTTGGACTCCTACGCGCATTCTGTGATGAAGTCTCCGGAAACACCCAATTCGAGGAAAATGGTGTATGAAAGTAACGACAGTCGAGCTTTTCCATGTTGATGTTCCCATGATACCCGCTATTGCCAAGTACAGGACCAAAATCTACGACATCACACTTTGTCGCATTACGACAGATGAGGGGTTATGCGGTGTCGGGGAGTCCGCGGTCTACCATCTGGACGCTGCGTCACGCGAGAGGCTGGATGGCATCGGACAATCGTATGTGGGGAAGAATCCGCTGCTGATAGACGCATTCGAACAGCCGAGTCTCTTCGAATGCGCCCTCTTTGATATCGCGGGGCAGGCCTATGGAATACCCGTCTGGCAATTCTTCGGGCAGAAAGTCAGAGATCGGATTCCAGTATCCTACTGGTCGTGCGCCATGGAGCCACAAGACTCAGCAGCCGAGGCAGAAGTAGGCGCTTCATTGGGTTTCACGAACCACAAACTGAAGGCCCGGTCCTGGAATATCGTGGAGACAGTCCGTCTCATGAAGGAGGCAGCTGGACCGGAATATATGGTGGGTGTAGATCCGAACCTGGAATTCGGACAACTCCATGTGGCCTCCCGGTTGGCCGGGGAATTGGAGGCTTTCGGAACGGTCTCCAATCTTGAGGACCCGATTCCTCATAATCAGCTGTCCCATTACAGGATGCTGCGCGAGAAAACACACCTTCCATTGGCTATACACTTTGGGGCGCCTCAGGCGGGCGGTGCCCGGCCATGCCGCTCCGGTGATGTGCTGAGTGCTGTAAAAGCTGAGTGTATTGACTATGCGACCCTCGGGGGATCGGTACTCGAAGTAAGAAAGGCAGCTGCCGTCGCCGAGGCGGCTGATATGCCCTGCTGGGTGCAGATGGGGGGCGTCTGTCTTGGCGTGCTTGCGGCCTATTCGGTCCATTTACAGGCAACACTAAAGAATGCCACGCTGCCCTGCGATGAATTGCCATTTGTGCGGGATGTGGATCTGCTGGGCGGGAGCATGACGCTGGATCAGGGGCATTTTGTGTTGCCAGAAGGGCCTGGGCTCGGGGTAGAGCTTGATATGGATCTGGTTCAGCGGTATCGCGTAGGCTAGCTGAGACAGCTATAACGTCAGATAGCTCTGATCCGTGACATCCTGATAGTTTAACCTGTCTCCGGACACATTTACACGCTCCTCAATCCCAGTACGGCTCGCCATCCTTCAAGTTGTCCTTCAGCACTTCGGGCAGAAGGGTGACTCCTAATCCAGGTCCATCTGGAACCTTCATGGCCCCGTTCTTAACCACGATCTGTTCCACACCCATATCACGAATGAATGGTCGTTCGTAGATTCTTGTTTCACTCATTAGGAAATTCCGTGTGGACGCCCCAAAGTGTGCGGTCGCAACGTTTTGAATCAGTGTGCCCACATTATGCGTGACCACCGGAATGTAGTAAAGATCGGCCAACGCCGCGATCTGCCGACAGCCAGTAATGCCTCCAGCAAAGGCCAAGTCAGGGTGTACGGCATCCACGGCGCTATTGGTGATAAAGGGATGGAATTCACGAAGTCCCTCTAACTTTTCGCCCGTACAGATGCGTACCGGCGAGGCCATTTTTAGTGCCTTCCAACTTTCAGAGTACCATACAGGCAGAGGATCCTCTATCCATAGCGGTTTCACGCTTGCCATAGCCTCACCCAGGCTGATCATGCTTGGAAGATCCCACTCGTTGTGGCAGTGCACGATCAGGTCGAGATCTTGTCCCATGGCTTCTCGGACGATCTCGAAACCGCATCGTATCTTCTCAATTTCCATGGCTGTCAGCGTCTGAGATGGAACCGCCCCCTCGAAATGAGGAATGCCCCGACCGCAAAGAGATTCAAATCCCGCCTTAATGGTCCGGTATCCATCAGGATGAGAGGTTACTCGCGATACCCATTCTCTGCAACTGCTCAAATCGGCCATGTCGGGCGGGTTTTCTGTGTAGTACATGGATATTTCATCACGAAACCGTCCAGTGATGAGTTTGGAGACCGATTGGTCCAATATTTTACCTGCCAGGTCCCATAGAGCGATATCAACACCGCTGACCGTGGGAATATGAGCCCGGTAGGTATGTTGGCTGGAGACCATCTTCGAATAGAGTCTTTCTACCCCCAACGGGTCCTCTCCCAGCAGCATCTTCTCCATAACCGCAAGATTAGCTCGCACGACCGGTCCAGATGCACCCGCCTCGCCGTAACCCACCAACCCACTATCGGTCTCAACCTTGACCAGAGATTGCCCGGCGCTATTTATCAGTTCCATGGCTTTAAGCGCCGTGATTCGTACATGGTTCTTCTCAGATGTCATTGTAGGTCCCCTCTCCCGTTCCTTCATTCTTCGTTTTTCAACAGTTCACTGCGCCGGTCATACCATGCCCTGACTTCGGGCTTCCAGACCCCGTCATGAATGGTTGCCCGTTTTCTATATGGTGCATAGTTGCCTATGTGCCAGGCATTGGGGCGATATAGTGCAAAATCACCCGGTTCCAGAATAAACTGTATGCCGCCCGGCATGGACATGCAGTAGGCCAAGTTGACGTGTTCGACGGCTTCGTTGTCCAGGTCCGACGTCTCAGGGTAGGCCTCGGCCTTGATAGGTTCTTCGGGCAGGTCTGGCCTGCCGTCGCTTCCGGGTACGTACCAGGTACTGACATCGGTGTAAAGCACACAATTGACCTGGGTAAAGAACGTGGCATCACGGGAGATGAGGGCATATTCATCGGCATCAACTCCCTTTGAATTCGCCGTGATATCACGATGCCATCGGGTACACCAGGGCCGTTCTGCAGGTTCAAAGAATACACCCATCCTTGTAATACCGGCAATGGTGTGATTGGGTGTCAGAACTCTGTGCAGCGCGTCGTTCAAGGCGGGCAGTTCTTCGTAGGACCGAAAAGGACCCAGGTCCAGGCGATCAGCGAATCTTCCGATAGGTTGAAGCCGCTGAGCTGATGGTCCGTGCAGCTCATAGGCAATCTCTCTGGCTACGTCGGTGACACGCCTAAGATCGCCTATGAGGGATGGCGGAAGTATGCCCCGAAATACCGTATAGCCGTGATGGTAATAATCAGAGATGTGCTCTTCGCTGAAGATGAATGGCATGTCAGAGTATCGCTGGTGATCGGGGCGGCTGGAGAAATGATTGGTTGTTATATGGGATCCAGATGCAATATAATCTCCCCACAGAGTTCGCGCTTCCGGTTTATCACTCGAAGGCTTCAGGAGGTGAAAATCATGTCAGACCAGCCAAACATTCTGTGTATCGTATCCGATCAAATGGTGGCAGCACTCACCGGTGTATATGGACATCCGGTTGTACAGACGCCAAACCTGGATAGACTTGCCAACCAGGGAGTCCGATTCGACAATGCCTATACACCGTTTCCGCTCTGTTCGCCCGGTCGGGCCTGT
>JABIQT010000541.1 GCA_018667995.1 Candidatus Latescibacterota bacterium | reverse complement strand
GCGGTGGTACAGGAAGGCGCCGATGGGATCAAACCCGTCGCGCCCAATCTCATTTCCGGAAGTGACCGATCCAAAGAGGCTGCAAAGGCGGCACGCAAGAATTGCCGCGCTCTGGACGAAAACAGCGGCATAAACATCACCCAACAGGATGTTTTTGATATGGACGGCCTCGAGGGTTACACCATTGTGTGCAATCCGCCCTACGGTGTTCGCATGGAGCGCGATAAGGACCTGACCAGTTTCTACAAGTCCCTGGGCGATTTCCTGAAACAGCGATGCAAGGGATCCAACGCATTTATCTATTTTGGTGATCTCGAGTACGTGAAGGCACTCGGACTGAAGCCGGCCTGGAAGAGACCGCTGTACAACGGTGGGATTAGGGGTCAGGTGGCGAAGATCGAGATATTCTGAGTCGCGGGGATCAAGCCTGAAACGCCAGCTGATCTTCCAGGTGTTGGGAATCAAAGCAGACCGAATTAACCATGGTGCACGTACGTCGGGTAATGTTGGATTGGAAAGTAAGACAGACGATAGTTAAAAGGATCGTTCATGGAGCAGTTTGACGCCCTGATGAGCCGTTTCTCGGCGATCACAGGCATAGAAGAGCAAACGGCACGCGGCATTGCCTTGGGGCTTGTCGGACTGATCGTTGTCCTGATGATCGTATACTGGATCGCTAAGTTCGCACTGGACGTGGAGTCGCGAGGTAGTGACCTCGGATGCGTCTTGAAGCTTCTCTTGGTTGGCGCCCTGGCCGCCCTGGTCTTTATGATCGTCCTGTCTTTGGCGGGCTGGCCCTTCGGCATGGAGTAGTGTCGGGGACGTCCGAGAGATTATACACAGAGGCACAGGGACACGGGGTTTTATGTTTGGTTTTGGGCGACGGGTTGGGGTTTTTTTACCACTAAGACACTAAGGCACAAAGGTTTAACGGTCTGGATTCAGTGAGGGTAGATATCTTATGGGAAATACATAGAATAACACCGCACGTTACCCACCGCCTCGATACCTACCTAAAAAACCGTGCCTTTGTGTCTCTGTGGTTCCTTTTGCACTTCCCACTCCACCGACTCACTTCGCTGTCCACCCGCCATCTATCAGTAAGGTAGTCCCCGTCATATAGCTGGAAGCGTCGGAGGATAAGAACACTGCGGCGCCGCCGATTTCCTCCGGGTCACCGAAGCGGCCCATAGGCACCGCGTCCACGAATTTCTGGTACACTTCCTTGTCGTTGACCACGGGGATATTGATCTCGGTGAGAAAGGGCCCGGGACAGAGTGCGTTGACGGTAATATTGTGGGGCGCCCATTCCAGCGCCAGAACCTTGGAAAATTGGATCACCGCACCCTTGCTGGAGGCATAGGCGGTCCGACCGGCTATGGCCACGTGTCCCAGTGTGGACGAGACGTTGACGATGCGACCATAGTTGCGGGATACCATGCCCTTGCCCACTGCACGCGCACAGTACATGACGCCATTCAGGTTGGTATTGATCACCTGATTCCAGTCGTCGTCCTCCAGGTCTGCCAATGGGCTTCGTATGTTGATGCCGGCGTTGTTGATCAGGATGTCTATCTTGCCGAGTTCCCCCTCGATCTTTGCCACACCCTCATCGACCTGAATCCTGTCGCCCACATCCATCTTTACTGCCAGAGCACGACGTCCGGTCTCTTCCTCGATGCGTTTCGCAGTGGCGGCCGACTCGTCGAGATGACGGCTCGTGACCGCCACATCGGCCCCCGCGCCGGCCAGGGCATTGGCCATTGCGGCGCCGAGGCCCTTGCTGCCTCCTGTTATCATTGCCGTACGTCCGGATAGATCGAACTTGTTTAGACTCATTGAGGTCTCCGTCTTGTTTGGTGAATTCAGGTTGGGAACCACAGAGGCGCTAAGGCACAAAGGGTTTGGGGAACAGGTCCTGTTCGACTAGGAGTCTGACTGCTTTTTGGTTTCCGTGGTGGACCAGTCGGATCATAATCCCCTGTTGCTGTGTGGATGCCGCTTGGTGTCCACAATCTGAGAAGCAATAGGGAGGCGACATAGTGCACAATTCAAGGGTGCGACACAATTACAAATCTGTTGATCTCCTGGGATCTCTTAGGTTAATTCGTACGCTCAACTCATAAATTCAGAATAAGAGGAGTGTCTATATGGCCCTGACGGACGAACAACTCGTTGCCTTTCACAGAGACGGTTTTGTGATTGTACCGGACGCCTACGACAGTGCAATAGTGGCAGCCGCGCTTGATGCGGTGGAGCGGGCGGCATATGGCATGCCGTTCACAGATTATCTGCAGAAATTCGACGCCGAGGGCCCCGGATCGGTAACGGACGGTTTCCATGGCGAGAGCGAAGGGGGACGCACGCAGTTTCCAACGGGGGACGATGCCCTTGATGCCTTAATCGAGGACGACGACTATCTCGATATGTTCTCTCAGTGCCTGGGTTCCGAAGATATGAACTACAGTAATGCGCATCTGTTCATTCGCTTCGGGCCGACCGACAAGCGACACGCGGAGCATCTCTGGCAGGGATACCATATCGACCATAACACCAATTGCTTCCTCCCGCCGTCGGCGAATACCTACCAGTATGGCTACGTCAATTCCGCCGTCTACCTGCACGACGTCCTGCCTGACGGCGCCCCCATGCACGTCATACCGGGATCCCATCGTACATTAATCGACGTACTACCCGAATTGATCCGATCGGGCGACTGGTCCGGCAACAGTGCACTCACCGACCTCCGAAAGGTGACTGAATTCCAGGATCCCGTACCGGCCACGGCGTCCGCAGGATCGGTGCTGTTTTACAACTCCTACCTGGTGCACGCGGCCGTGCCGTTCAAGAACAAAAGGGCCCAGCGGTGCTTCTGGACGCTGTCCATGGCACGTCGGGACAATAGCACCTGGTCAAAACTGGCAAATCCGTGGCAGTATGGCGAACGAGAATTCCTCACACCGTTTCTCGAGGAAACGACACCCAGAGTTCGTACGCTATTGGGCTGGCCACCACTCGGAGACGCCTACTATACAGAACAGACCGTCGATCTGCTGGCTTCGTGGTTTCCAGGCATGGACCTCGAACCATACCGGTAGACCTGAATCAACTCCCGGTCCGGCTGTTCCTGAGTCATTGTAGAACACGGGTGAAACCGTCCGCGGCGAGCGTATCCAAATCATGTCCGAACTGAATCCGCATTTCCAAAACAACATGGTCCCTTAAGAAACTCATCCTCCAGGAGCGTTTTCTCATGCAGTTGACATCACAGCAGGTCAACTTCTTCAATACCTTTGGCTTCCTCCACATGCCCGCCCTATTTAACCAGAATGAGACGAACCGGATCATCGAGGAATTCGAGCTGTCCATCAACTCCGTCGGCGATGGCAAGAACCATGACGGCACAAAGCGTACCATGTTCGGCGGCCCGATCGAACATCGCCCCCATCTGTGTGGGCTCCTGGATGACGACCGTATCACGGGGCTGATCGGCGGAGTAATCGGCGAGGACTTCAACTACGCCAGCGGTGACGGTAACTACTACGCAGGGGACACCCCGTGGCATCCGGACGGCAACTGGCGGCAACTGTTCGCCGTCAAGGTGGCATTCTATCTAGACCCTCTCACTGCAGATACAGGTTGCATCCGCGTCATACCCGGCAGTCAGCATCCGGACCACTGGCTCCATGACGAGGCCATCGATCCCAACATATCTCAAGAGTCATTTGGTGTGGCACCCAAAGACTTTCCCAGCAGTATCGCCCTGGAGACCAACCCGGGCGATGTGGTCATCTTCAACCATGATCTCTTCCACGCCTCCTTTGGTGGTAAGGGCTGGCGCCGCATGTTCACCATGAACTGCACGCGCCATACCGAAACACCCGAGGATATGGTCACCCAACGGAAGTACCTCAGCATACACACACCGGGAGCAGGCGACACGAACACCGGTGCAGGTATGTACTATCCCACCATGCTCGACACAGCCGATGAAAAGCGCATGCGGCATTTGGCCCAATGTGTTGAAATACATGATGAGCTGTTTCCGCACCTTGCCAGGAAGTAGGTGTATATCAGCATGTGATCGGGTCATCGACCCGGTGGCAGGCTCTGCGCTTGGAGCGTATGTTGATCGAGGGGGCTTTGCATCGTTATTCGGCCACGATTGAAGACATGGAGGTACTGTTCGGTGGTCTTCAGGCTCTTGTGACCGAGTATCTCCTGGACGCGCCGCGAATCGATCCCGGACTCAAATAGATGGGAGGCAAACGTGTGACGAAATGTATGGCACGTCACACGTTTTGTGATACCACTCCGCTGCACCGCCCGAGCGAGGGGCTTCTGCAAACTGCTCGGATGACGATGAAAACGTACGAGTCGTTGGGACTTGGGGTCGCGACAGAGCGTGGTTGACGGAAATACGAACTGCCATTTCCACTGGCCTGGCGCTGCTGGGAATTTTCGGTCCATTGCGTCGGGCATTACGGTGATGCCATATCCCCGTTCGAGATCCTCCTGATGTCTGTTTCGTACGTTCTCCAGATGTTCTTGCAGCTTCGAGACCAATACCTCCGGCAACATGGTAAGCCTGTCTTTCATCCCCTTCCCGTCACAGATCTGCACCAGCCTGTTCCCGAAGTCGATATCCTTCACCCGTAGCGCCAGGAGCTCCTTGAGCCGGAACCCGCAACCGTATAACATCTGTATCATCAATTTGGACTCATCAGAATCAGTGGCGTCTACGATCTGAAATACCTCGTCAGGTGTCAACACCACCGGCCGGCGTCTGGGCCGTTTTGCCCGAAACGCGGAGATGGATCCTTCGAGTTCTATGCCAAGTACTTTCGTATACAGGAATACGAGCGCGCACAGGGCCTGATTCTGGGTTCCTGCGGCGACGTGCTCCCGAACGGCCAGATGGGTCAGGAAATCGCCGATGTGTGTGGTTCCCATCTGATCCGGGTGGCACTTTCCATGGTGAAGGATATAGCGCTTGATCCAGCCTATGTAGGTTCGTTCGGTAGCAGGCGAATAGTGCCGCGTTCGGATAGCCAGAGACACCTTATTCAAGAGCGGTGAGTTGTGCACCCTCATTGTTCCGAATTCCTTTGCCTCTGACACCGACATGTGGTTAATTCTCGGCCATACATACTACTCCCCCTAAAGATGAAATGGAACACTGACTCGCGGTGTTTGCCCGAATGGGTTTTGCGAAACACTTGTGTATGTAGTCGGTAGGAACCGCAGATTCTCGTAGTCTGTTTGGAACTAGGTGTGCAGCAATTGCGGGGCGTGGAAAAGAAGAACCTTTTTGGGGCAAGGAACGAAGTATACCGAT
>JABIQT010000493.1 GCA_018667995.1 Candidatus Latescibacterota bacterium | reverse complement strand
TTTATCTATCATCTCGGCACACGGTTCGGCCAGCATCTCGGCCACCTCTTGCTCTACCCGCCCCTCCATTCCCGCCCCGACGATGTTTATGAGCGCCAGGACACGTGTTTTCGAGGTCTCAATGATGCTCTTCCTGAAGTGTTCGAATTTTTTCCAGCCAGCTCCGCCAGTATCTACAACAGTCGTCACGCCATTAGGTAGCATGTGTGCGTCGGGCACAAGCCAACCCTCATATCCCCCATAGGAGTGTACGTGGATATCCACGAGCCCCGGAGTGATTATCAGCCCCTCCACCGGAACTGTCTTAATGGCATCTCCAGCCGGGATATCTCTGGCTATTCTTGAGATCTGCCTTCCTGTGACGGCAATATCCAAAATGGCATCGATGTTATTGGCCGGATCAATGATTCGGCCGCCTTTGAACAATATATCAAACATCAGAAGGTCTCCAGAACTGGCAGCAATTGGTTTGTTATCTCTATACCGTCACCATCATGTCGTGCCGATTTCCTTCTCGCCCGCGGTGCGATAGGTTTCCTTAGTGGCGTGTGGCAAGGTTCGCCAAACCAGGAATCGTTTTCGAAGGACACTAAAGAACTTCCCATTAATGGTTTGCCACTGGGCCAGATCACCACTGTGACGATGTAGTCCCACCATAATTCTGTACAGACGCTCACCTTCCTCGAGAGCGGGTTCCAGTTCCAATCGGGCATCCTGACTGATCCCAAGATCATAGGGTGCGAGCCAGATCTTGCCAGTCACCTGAAACGTGTCTCTGCCATCGATACGAACGGGCGTCAGCGCGGCACCTTCGGTGACGAAATCTTCGGAGGAACTGTCTTCATGAGTTCTGAAAATGTGAGCCAGATATGAGGATAGTGGAAGGGCCTCCGTTTCAGCGACTGTAAACGGAAACTCAAACCGCCAATCATCCCCTTCGGGTTGCGGTGGACGCCATCGTCTGGTCACGTCCTCCACCGTCATGTCCGCCGCTTTCTTCGCAGGATATATGGTGGAAAGAAAGACTACCGCCATCACGACAAGTGTGGAATAGACTGCCGATAATGAAGAGTAATTTAGCGAGAGTCCCCCAAGTAAATCGTAGGAGGACAAGAACAGAGTCAGTATCTGGCCAGCAAGATAGCCCAGAACGGCACCCAGAGTAGCAAAAACGGCTGCTTCGGCCACAAACAGAGCGGCCACGTGATTGGGTGCCAATCCTACTGCGCTGTAAACACCTATTTCTCGAGCGCGCTCATAGACCGCCCCCATCATGGTGTTCAGTACAAGCATGGCCGCAATGAGAATAGGGATAATCAGATTGGAAATACCTGTGACAGATGTCGTCCCGAGCGAACTGTAGACTTCTACGTTTTCACCAAGGCCTACAAACATGGCCAGAACTACCCGGGACATGAAGGATTCGACTGACGTCTTGAATGTGGCTTCGTCTTCGAAACCAGTGATGGCTACGGACCTCGGCGAACCGTTCAAATCGATGGTCTGCTGGTACGGAAGAATCAACACGTTTCGTGACTGTATATGTTCGGCCGACTTCATGGTCGACATGTACATCTCTTCTTCCATCGACCCAGCCATTTGTTGGGTCATGGCGAAACTGGTGGGCATAATGCCTTCATCATCAAGGTCTCGATAAGCATCAAGCCGCTCTGAGTCGAGCAATCCCACCACCGCGTAGGTGGTCCCCAGAATTTCGACCGTGACGTCGCCCACATCCTGAGGCGTGATGTTCAGTCGTGCAGCCAGTTCGGATGGCAACAGACAAGCCGCACGTTCGTTCTCACCAAACCAACGCCCACCATCCAGAAGATAGTCGTCCAAATGCGAAATCAATGGCTCGTCGGAGTGGAGACCCAAAATAATCTGGACCGTGCCATTGGTTGCCTTTTCGGGGATGGTCAAATCAATGTACGGGCTCTCAAGATCTTCCGGTTGATACCAGGAACGTGGTACTACCGTGGCCTTGTCTGAGAAAGCATTCTCCACATAAGGGAGATAGGCGGGCGAAAGGGATCGCCAGCTTAGACTTCGCAGTAGCGCGCCCTGGTATGGGGGAGTATTTGGCCAATCGATGGTGTAGAACTGAATTCCGGTTTTAAATGAGGTGAATGAGAGTACGGTAAATGTAAGCAGGGTAAGCGTTATGGCGGTCAAAGCCGTACGAAGTTTACGTTTTCGCAGATTCGAAATACCCAAAGATATTGCCACGGCGGTAGCGCTCAATCGACCAATATCCGCTTCATGCAGCCCGGCAGATTCTCGGGTAGAACTCTTCATCGCACTATCAAATCGCGAAACCAGCATCAGTATTATGATGACACCTAATGCGAGGATGATGAATGCCAGGAATACCATATATGGGGTTAAACTGAGTTGAAAGGCGGGATGTACACGTTGCAGTAGCAGGAATACTCCGACGAAAATCCCACCTACGGCAAGCAACTGTTTTCGGATGTCTGGATATCCAAAGAACAGCCTTTCAATAAAATAACAGAAAGGGAGCAGCAACATGAAATAGAACACGATCCCGTCCACCGTGTCATCAGCTGCATACCGGACGTCCGGATAGGCTCGCACCTCAAATCCCCAGGCCTCTCTGGCAAGAGAGACGAATGTATCGTATTGACGATTTCGTAGTGCCGCCTGGGCACCCATGAGAGATTCGGTGGCCATCTCGTGTAGGACGGAAGCCCTCGCATTGGTGACTCCGTGCGATTCCAGGTTGTCAATGCGCGAGCCATTGAGCACCCAGAGATCTCTGGCACTCTGGTAAAATGGGTGAAGTACCAGGTCTGACACCATCTGAAAGCCGGTCCCCCTGGCCTCCTCGAGTCGATCGGACGAGATTGGCACTCCCGATTCAGACAGCCATGATTCAGGGGTATTGGTCAACAGATATTTCAGCCCACGCGGTCCGGTGGTCATGAACATCTTCGGCCTGTCTTCCGGTTTCGCGAAAACCACGGCTGCATTCGTCATCCATTTACTAAATAGGCTTTGGTTTTCCTCGAAAGCTGCCCCGTATTTTCGCAACACACTGTTGTCACGTCCCAGGACTGTCAAGTTATCCAGACCTGCGAAGACACCTGGGTCAACGATGTCAAAGAGATTCAATGTCTTGCATGGAAACAATACCTGCGTCGTCGCATTTGTCTTGGTCGTGATCGGCACATCGAGGGGAAACATCGCATTTCCCTCTTCGCCGAGATCCGGTGCATATACGATGGCCCCGGTTTCGTCCAGGCCATAGCTCCGCAATTCCAGTGTCACTGGCGCCCTATGTTGTCTGATCATAGAGAGCTCAAAATTACCGGCAGAATCTGCCTGAGACACCATGAATCCCCGTACACCAGCATGACTCTGGAAGCCTGCCTGATATACTACTAGCGCTTTCGAAATGGGTTTCTTGGGTGTAAAGAAGTCGACCGTCCGATCGAATTCTACAACTTTGCCCGTGAGGTCACGCCCTTCGTCTACGTGCCGAATAGCCTGGTCGTACGTAAATGCATTTGGGTCGCTCATCATGGCACCAAGCAACCGGGTCATCGTCCGAGCCTGGGTCGTGATGTTGGCGGCATTGACGAATTCAAGTTTATCTACGGGCGTATCAACCCGGACGCGATTGTCATTGGGCGTTGCGAAGGTAAGCCCATGAAGTCCTGCCATGAGAACCATTTCACTGTCGTAGGCCGGGCCGGCGGGCATGTAGCTGAATTGGGAGCGCGAGGAAGGTAGTAGCGTATTTATATATTTGGACTGATTCTCAACACCACCGCCATCGAGTTTCGCGGCCCCGGCGTAATTGATGAACCGTTTGGCGTGTGGGGCAAAGAGGTTCTTCAAACCGGGACCGAATTCTCCAAATGAACCATAGCTGAACAATCCGACCTGGTCCTGCTGAGAAGAAAGGTCAATACCGAAGAACATCCGAAAAGGTATTCTCTCGGGTTCAGGAATCCTTGCGAGAAAAACCTCGTCACCGCGATTGTGGGCGTCAAGAAACTCGGCAACGCCCTGCAATCCGTTGAAATGGGCAGATGTGGCCAGGAATTGTACACTGTACTTCGGTTTCAAATTCTTGAATGCTCTCGCCATTTCCAGAAGGGCGGCAATCCCTGTGGCGCTTTCAGCACCGGGCGCGACCGACGGAACTACAGACATGGCATCATAAAACGAGGAGAGCACAACCGTGTTGTCTGACCACTTGAGCCCATCGTCCGCACCCGGCATGACCTCATCTGATCCCGGAAGTCTGGCCAGCACATTCCAGGTTTCCACATTTTTCCACGCCATGGTGCCCTGGAGAGTGACCGTCGATTGTCCGCGTTTCGCCAGGTTGAGCAGTACAGCCGCTTGCTCGTCTTCCACCCAGAATCGGGGTACATTCGCCGGTACGGACAGGTGCAGGTTGATACTCTGGTACTGCATCACGCTTCCAGCGCCGCTATTATAGAAGATGATGGCCTGGGCGCCCAACATGCGAGCATTTAGATACTGTTCACGACTATCAAAATCCATGAGGACGATGCTGCCCTCAACGTCGTGTCCGTTGAACGCGCTGAATTCTCCCTTTCCACCATATAAAAGTGGTCCAGAGATGCCATCGGGAAAAGAGTTGAGGCGAATGAGATTCGGCCAGAGCTGATGAACCGGATATCCCAGTGCCTCATCGCCATGCACGGTCAAAGTAAAGCCGCTGTCGACCGGTGACATCACGTTGAATGGTTCTACTGTAAC
>JABIQT010000297.1 GCA_018667995.1 Candidatus Latescibacterota bacterium | reverse complement strand
GTACTCTGGATCGTCGGTGACTACGAGTATATGACGTCACGAGGCTACCGGGCGATGGGTATGGAGCCGTTAACTGTAGGTGTGAGTTCGGACGCGGATCACATCATCACACCTTCGAAGGAGGGTCCTCTCTCTGCCATTCACCAAGCAATCAGTGACGCCGGTATCACTCCAGATGTAATTGATACCTGGGATCTCCATGCCACAGCTACCCCAGGCGATTATCTCGAAATGGAAAACCTGTTGGATGTGGTGCCCGAGTCAGTCCTGGTGACTGCCCGTAAGGGCATATTTGGTCATGGCATGAGCGCCGGTGGAGGCTGGGAACTTACGGCACAATACCTGGGTTACGAGCACGGCAAGATGCTGCCAATACCTCTCAAAAGATCCGAACTCAATGAGGAAATCGGTAAGATCCACAGCCGGTTCGTATTCGATGACCATTGTGAACCGTCCAATGGGGTAGCCGGAAAAATGTCCATGGGAATAGGAGGCGTAAATGCCTGCGTTCTATCCCGCCCCATTGAATAGACAACCTGAGCTTCCATCCGATTCCAGGTAACCTGCCAGTTTACGGCGAGCTCACCGTGGCGTGAGATACTAATCTCGCGGCAATTCCGTTCCACAATCACATTCAGGCCAATAGAAATGACTTCGATTTACTCCAGTCCGGCCCCGTCTACCGCAAGTGTCGAGTAGCGGACACTTTTACCGCAATAGAGGTTTGATACTACACGTGCGGCAACTATCACCGAGCTGCTCGCGGCGCATGTCCCAAAGATCCTTCCCCTTTACCAGCGTACTATCTGCATTCCCTACCTTGCCGAACGCTTCAAGGCCGCGAGATCTCAATGGTTCGTGCAGCATCATCGGGTCTACCGGACATTCTTCTGATCGGAATGCCAATCCTCGTACTTGCTGCACTTCGCCTTGTATAACTACGCGATCGGTGTTGCCAAAGGGATCTATACAACCACATCTCATGGATGTCTCTGCCACGTGATAGGCCGTGGTTCTGTCATGAGCCACACCCAGCGATAGCAGATAGCCTTCGCCATGGACCAACCGACCAATAGGACTCTCCGGCGACCAGATGCCCTGCACATAATGATCCTGACAGCAGTACATGGCAGCTCGTTGACCTACTGCTGCGACGGCATGTGTTGCCTGCATGCTGCGTTCTGCTTCGGTCCTTCGCCAGAGCGCATCGGGAATGCTGCCGCTTATCGTTGGCGTCGTCATGGGATTGTACACCTCGGCTGTTCGATGGTTGAATGATGGGGCCAGCACGGTACCCTCCGGGCCCACTGCCTCCAACAGAGCGTCCACCACCGTATCCGGACCGCCCTCTACGTATCCAATTCTTGCCAACGAACTGTGTACCATGACATCCATGCCCGGGACGAGACCGAGACGATTAAGGTCGCGGATCAGCATGTCTTTTGATATCCATTCATCGTGCGAGAGAATACGTACGTACCCGAGAGCTTCGAGCCCACCGAAGTACCTGATGACCCGTCCAACCTCCACGTGTTCCTGATACTCACAAGAGAGCAGCTCGGATATCTCACCTATGGATCTTTGTCCGTTCGCCCAGAATAAGGCCCAGTCTGCAAGATCTGCCGCCGCAATGGTCTTGGCAACGGGCTCGGGTACATTAGCCAAAGACGGAGAAAGGAATGCTGTTCTATATGGTATGCTATCGGCGCCCGCCTCTGTGGTAGGTTCCACAACCCCGTATGGTGCCAGCGCGGCCTCTATTCGCTTTGAGCTCTCGTCAAGATAGGTCAACACTGCCCTTCGATCTCCGCCCCACATCCAGCGCTTCAAACGCTTCATCGACGTGGCGTGTGCCTCACGAAGATAGGAGGCGTCACCGGCCAGAAGAGTTTGATCCCCAGAAACTGGCTCTTGATCCAGACCTTGAACGTGACGTGTCGAAGGTGCCAGCCCAGAACCAGGAACTTTCAAACCACCACTAAGTACCGAAGCGGTTTTTTCCGTTTCCGTTGCCGCAATCTGAACAATCTCCTCGCTTCCCATATTGGCGAGATACAAGAGATAGCCAGCAATGGCAGAGGCACATACGGCTAACCCGTCGGCACTAAGTAGATCTACCGTGTCAGCGGAGCTATGGTACGCGTGGTAAACACCTTCATCGAGATAGTGAGTGGTGAGCCAGGGACAGGGGAAACCGTGTTGAGGATCACCAGCCAACGTATCCGACGTGGCAATAAACGCCCCCGAGTGCAGCGTATACCCGGGATTCCCCAATTCAAGAGTTGCGCGCAGCATTTGTTCACCGATGCGGTCGACAAATCCGGCAGACATAGGGATGGTCGACCGCCACGATAGGTTTCCGTCGCAGAGCTCCGGTCGAATACCTAGGGTATCGAGGCAGACTCCGGCCAGAGGTGTTTGAAGCCGCTTGACATGTTCCATATAGTGGAAGAAGCCATAGCACTCGTAAGCATTGAGGAACCTGATGGATCGCCGAGGGCGCGGAATCTTGCCTTCCGCAATCAAATCCTGAAGCACTCGGGCCATCTCCAGACACACGGAAACTCCGGAAGCATTGTCCACCGCTCCTGGTTCCGCACTGTGAGCGAGCACCCAGATTTCGTCCTGTGGATCGTCCTTCCCCTCCACGATGCCGCTCACCACATCATGGCTACCCACGTATTTGCGGATATCGACCGTTACATGCACTGCGAGCGTGCCGTGGGTGGCTATCAGGCTTCGGAGACGCTTACCTCTGTTGCGTGATATCGCCAGCCCTAGCAGGCGTGTGGCGTTTTCCGAGCGGGGTATCTGCCCCCAACCAAATTTGACCCACGGTGTAGCATCCGGCAAATGAGCCTGTCCCTGATCCGTTATGATTCCTGCGGCACCCGTGCGATCGACCTTGCGAAGCAGTCCACGTGGGCTCATCGCCGTAAGTATGATTTTCCCGGTGAGCGCTGCACTAGAAATCGCATCCAGCTCCTCATTCGTATCCACGACAACGATATCGCATGTAAGCCCCTGCGTGGCGGTGCCGGCACTCCATTGGATGACATGCCACGGATTATCCGCGAAGTTCAACAACGGCTCTTTTACAGGCGCGACAATATCTACAGTCGCGCCGTTCACGTCCGAAGCCTCCTGAATGACCC
This sequence comes from Candidatus Latescibacterota bacterium, assembly GCA_018667995.1. Taxonomy (GTDB): domain Bacteria; phylum JAAXHH01; class JAAXHH01; order JAAXHH01; family JABIQT01; genus JABIQT01. The sequence goes on along the minus strand of JABIQT010000297.1, from coordinate 2,278 downwards.
ATCGGCCGGAGTCGGTGGAGCCTCCGGTCTGGGCACTATACACTTCGGCTTTGACGCCGGCTGCGTGGTATTTATTAACTAGGTTCTTGGTCGTATCGTGAAATCGGTCAAATGAATTCCATCTATCGGTTTCTACGATGTCCCGGACATCGTCAATCATCCTGGTACCGATTACAGCCGCATGAACCTGAGGCAATGTATTCTTGCAGAAGGTCTTCACAGATAGGGGGATCATGGCAATGCCTTAGTCGAAAATAACTGTCTTATTCTTGTTGACGAGAATCCGATGTTCTACATGGTGATGAAGTGCACGCGCGAGAACCAGCCGTTCCAAATCGCGGCCCTTTCGTATCAAATCCTTTACACTGTCTCTGTGCGATATTCGTACAATATCCTGCTCTATTATCGGACCCTCATCCAGTTCATCCGTAACAAAATGACTGGTGGCCCCAATGATTTTTACACCCCGTTCATAGGCCTGTTTGTAAGGATTGCCACCTATGAAAGCTGGGAGAAAGGAATGGTGGATATTGATAATGCGTCCAGAGTACCGGCTTACAAATTCCGGAGACAGAATCTGCATATATCTCGCCAGCACGACGGTGTCTACATCGTGAGACCGCAGAAGTTCCAGCTGCACTTGTTCCTGTGCATCTTTGGATTCTTTTGTAATGGGCACGACGTGAAACGGCACGTCGTAGTATTCGGCCAGCGGGGCCAGATCCGGATGATTGGAGATAATCAGAGGGATGTCGACCTGGAATTCACCGAGTCTTCGACGCCAGAGGATTTCCTGTAAACAATGATCGTACTTTGAAACGAAAATGGCGATCTTCGTTGGCTCAAGCGTAAACTTGATCTTCCATGTCGCATGAAATTCCTTCCCGAGAGGCGTAAACGCTTCGTTGAGTTCAGAGGCGGAAATCGAGAAGTCTGCCATGTCCCAGGCAACCCTAACTGAGAAGACATTGGCCTGTCGGTCCACGTGCTCATCTAGGTCCAGGATATTCCCCCCGCGCTCAAAAACAAAGTGCGAGATGCGGGAGACGAGACCTATCCTGTCAGGGCAGGACAGTAGTAGAATTGCGGTAAAGTTCTTGTCGGCCAAAAAATCACGTCCTTAAGTTAGGGTCCATCCAGTATCATGCCGAGCTCATCGGCGGTCGACACCGGCTGCCGACACACCATATCCCGGCAGACATAGGCAGTAGGTTTACCATTCACGGCTTGCCTATCTGCTAGAAGCGGAATCAGATCGACCGGCGCAGGTCCCTTTACGGGGTCATGGAGAGCTATGACAGTATGGCGCAGATCTCTGCGTCGGACAATCTCAAGCAAAGCGATAGTGGCAGGATCGGCCTCAGATCCAATGATGGCGATCTCTATGCCGCCCTCCACATACCATGCTACATCAGACAAAAGTTGCCCGAATCCACCCGGAGCAGATTTCATCAGATCGTGAAAGAGAATCAGCGTCTTCTCGGCCATCTCCTTGTAATCAGACCGTCCTGTGAAGGCAGCCAGCCGGAGCAGGTTATTTACCGCGACAGAGTTCCCTGACGGAATGGCATTGTCATACGGGTTCTTTGATCTGACTATCAACTGCTCATGGTCTGAACTCGTGAAGAAAAATCCTCCCCCATCACGATCCCAGAACTGGTCGATCATTGTTCCATTCAGAGCCATTGCCATTTGAAACCATTCTGTATCGAATGATGCCTCATAGAGATCTAATAGCGCCGACACCAAAAAAGCATAGTCGTCCAGGTAGCCGTTAAGCCTCGCCTCACCATCCTTGTACACATGCAGCAGCCGTCCTTCATGATACATGGTATCGAGCACAAAACGCATGGTTCCTTCGGCGGCGGAAAGATACACACGGTTTCCAAGCAGCGAGTAAGCACGAGCCAGACTACCAATCATCAACCCGTTCCAATCCGTGAGGATTTTCTCGTCCCTGTCCGGTTTGACGCGTTGCTCCCTAACGTCGAACAGCTGTCCTCTCCCCTTAGTCAGGACAGCCCCGAGGTGCGCACCGTCAATCTTGAGGTGTGCCGCCAAGGTGTCGGCTTCAACGGGCACATGCAGGACGCTCGTTCCGTGCTCGAAATTCCCGATCTCCTCGACACCGTAATAGCGACAAAACAGACCGCCGTCATCAGCGCCTAAGATTTCGACGATCTGACCTGGCGTCCAGGCAAAGAACTTCCCTTCCTCGCCCTCACTATCAGCATCCTGCGTCGCATAGAATCCGCCACCCGGTTGGAGCATCTCCCGG
>JABIQT010000562.1 GCA_018667995.1 Candidatus Latescibacterota bacterium | reverse complement strand
TTGGTTCCGGGAGCATGGGCCCCCACATCAGCCTCCTGGGGTATTGAAAACAGAACCTCCGCCATCCGTGCCATACCCTTCGGTGAATCCTCGACCAGGGTGGAGAATCGGCTGCCGGGAGCAGACGCGAACCCCTACCTTGCCATGGCCGGATCTCTGGCGGCTGGACTGTATGGCATCCAACACAAGATAGAACCGTCGGAGCCTTGCCGTGGAAACGCATATGCGGCCGATTCCCAGCTGGGAGCATTGCCCGCGACGCTGGAAGAAGCTACGGACCGATTCAAGACTAGTGCCGTAGCCAGGGAGTTGTTTGGGGACGCCTTTGTAGACCACTTTGCGGCGACCCGGGAGTGGGAGGTTCGCCAGTTTCGAAAGTCTGTGACCGACTGGGAATTGCAGCGGTATTTCGAGATAACCTAACGCCGATAGGTTACTTGCACTAATGTATAGCCTACTCGACCTTTGAGGTTGTTTCGTTCTAACAGGAGTGTCCTATGCTCGACCTGAACGACGGATTTCTTAAGTCAGCTACTGGAATAGCTCTGGGAATTCTCTTCGTGATTTCCTGTAGCGGTGGGGACGACACAATCGATATTTCGGGTAGGGGTTCGGGTTCCTCATTCGGCCGCATGTTACCAGACGACGCAGCTCCGGCATCCTACCAGGTTTTCAGGTCGGTGCAGGCTGAACCTAAGATGCTGGATCTATCCCTGGATGCCTACAGTGCCGGCGACCTGATCCACGTGTTCGAAACTCTGGTTACGGTACAGCCCAATATGGAACTCCGGCCTGGAGCAGCGGAGAGTTGGGAGCCCAACGAGAATGGCACGCAATGGGTTTTTCGGATCAGAAAGGGCAACCGCTGGTCTGACGGACGACCTGTTACCGCGCACGATTTCGAATACAGCTTCAAGCGTATGCTCGATCCGAAGGAAGCAGGAAACTATGCCTTCGTGTATTATGATATCGTGGGGGCGAGGGAATTTAACAGTGGCAGCGGCGGCGACCGTGATGCTGTAGGCGTTCGCGCAATCGATGACTATACGCTAGTCATCGATCTGGTCAAACCTACGCCATATTTGCCAAACCTGCTCGCCTTCGTCACGGCTATACCGGTGCCAAGGTGGCAGGTAGAAAAGTTCGGTCAACGATGGACGCAGGGCCTCAACAGTGTAGCGAGTGGGCCTTACCAAGTCGGTGAATGGCTACCGGGTCAACACATCACATTTACGCCCAACCCGAATTACTCGGGGCCCAATACGGGTTATCTCGAGAAGATTCTATGGGTGTTTTCGGGCGACCCTACGGCCTTGCTGACCACATATGAGAATGACGAAATCGATGTGCACGCCCTTTCCGCTATCGAATTGGATCGTATAGAGGCTGATGATCGTCTGAGTTCCGAATTGGTGCGATCTCACAGCAATACGACGTGGTATCTCTTTTTCAAGACAGGAAGCGTACCTTTTAGGAATTCAAGCGTTCGCCGCGCCATTGGGCACGCCATAGATCGGAATGTCTTGAGCAATACTGTTCTAAAAGGTGCGGCACTGCCCGCATTCACTATGATGCCACCAGGAATGCGGGACCATCTGAATAAGGAATTCAGCGAGTATCAGCGGTATGATCCAGATCTTGCCCGTCGACTGTTGGCCGAGGCGGGCTATCCGGGGGGACGAGGGTTACCGAAGTTGGAGATGTGGCTTCGCCAGGCGGACGGAATGCAGTTGCAGGCCGCGCAGGCAATCCAGGCCATGCTCAAAGAAAATCTGGGCATTGACATAACGTTGAAGAACCAGGAGTACAATGTCTATTTCGACAATATGTACCGGTACGACATCCCCTTCAGTCTCACTTCCTTCAATCAGGATTTTGCCGATCCCGTGAACATGATCTCGCAGGTGTGGCGTTCCCGCCAGGTCGGATCAGGGCGGCATGACTGGGTTAACGCGGAATTCAATAGGTTGGTAGACCAGGCAGACAGTGAGATGGACGCCAACAACCGCCGTGGATTGTATCGCGAAGCGCAACGTATTCTTGCTGAGGATACCGGAGGCGTGTTTCTCTACTACCAGGTGAATCTGAACCTTGTCAAACCCTGGGTGAAGGATTTTACAGCGGGAGAAACGCCAGGCTATCCAGGCTTCGATCGTATTAGTCGTATATGGGATGTATATATCGGTCAGGAAGCGTTGGACCGGTAGGAAATCCTCGCAGGGCACTCTTAGTTCTTCACATCGCATGCATTCCCCAAACTGGTGCTTCTCAGACATCCTACTCGCTGAGATCCAGTCCCATGCGGTCGGCGCGTCTGCGCCAAAGCCTCCTCGCCAGTACCCTCATGTCGGCCACCTGATCTTCCTCATCGACAATTTCGAGTCCGATCAGAGTCTCGATCAGGTCTTCCATGGTTACGAGGCCTTCCAGACTGCCATATTCATCCACAACGAGGGCCATATGCATGCGCTGTTCCATGAGAAATGTGAAGAGCCTGGAGAGGTGCTGTTGGTCTGGAATGGCTCGGATATCTCGCTGGAACGAACCTATGGTTATCTCGTGACGGTCATTGGCCTGTGCGAGGAGGATTTCCGTTCGCAGTACGAAGCCTGTAACATGATCGGGGAGTTCGGTGAAAATTGGAATTCGGGAGAAGGGACTGCCTTCATGGGCCGAACAATACTCGGCGACACTCATTTCTGCTGGTAATGAGAAGACTACCGTACTTGGGGTCATGATATCGGCGACTGTGGTAGTGTTGAACCGGAAGAGATTCTTGAGTATACGAGATTCGTTGGCATCCAACTGCCCTTCCGCTTGACCCAGATCGGCCATCGCAGAGAACTCATCACGGCTCAATCCCGAGATGGCTGATTTGGGTGACAGCATTCCCGTTAAATACTGGGAAAGAATGACGAAGGGATACAGGAGCATTACCAGGTATTTGAGATAAAATGCGATGTACGGCGCCAATTGACGCCAATAGACGGCACCAATAGTCTTGGGGATTATCTCTGAGAAAACCAGAATCAACAAGGTGAGAATACCGGAAACCACGCCCAGATAGGCATTGCCATAGAGCACGGCCGCCTGCGCGCCTACCCCGGTGGCTCCCACCGTGTTGGCGATGGTGTTCAGCGTCAGGATGGCTGCAAGTGGCTCGTGGATTTTGCTCTGGAGATCCTGGAGAATCTTGCCCGCGCGACTGCCGTCTTTGGCCATTTTTTCCACAAATGGTCGGCGCACGCTGAGCATTACTGCTTCGGCTACAGAGCAGAGAAACGAGAAAAACAGGGCCGTGAACCCAAATACAATTAAGAGTATCATACACTTGCTCGGGTGAACCAATCAATCGGACTATGTGACGTCCGGAAATTCCTGCCGCACGGCATCTTCGATAGATTGGGCGAATGACTGTCTCGTTGCATAGACAACAGCTTCAAAGGTATGCGTTTCCTGAGTTGTATCAAGCAGGTTGATTCTGATGGGTCTGTTGGAGGATGACCATGGGGTGTTCAGAATAGCTGTGCGCAGCGCCAATGAGGCGTCTGCGACAGAGACAGGACGGGGAACTACTATGCGGAATCGATAGTAGTTGGATAAAGCGTCTGGATGATGGATGCTATGTATCTGGCCGCTTATGCGGCTATATGGTATCTTTACTCGATCCCCGTTTTCCTGTTCGATTTCGATGGTAAGGTGTCCGAGCCTTGTTACTCGGCCCCGTCTTTCCCCCAATTCCAGAAACTGGTCTGATTCGTAGACGTCCTGAACCCGAAGTACAACCCCAGCTACCCAGTCTTTGATCACGAACCAGGCTAACAGGACTCCAAGGACCGCCAGCAGGGAGAGCGTCGCGACGGAACTGTACAGACTATCGACAAAAATCCGCTCGATCGCCCAGAATGCATATGCTACCCATACGATCGCCTCTATTCCAGAGAGAATCCTATGGAGCCCTGGTTGAGCCCGTAGCCTCGGAATGAGATCGAGCACACGGTGCAAGAGCCAAAACACCACAAGAAGGACGATGCCGCTGGTGAGTGCTTCAACCAAGGCCCAGCCAGAGAAACTTATGGTTGCGAATTCAACCATACGATGGAATCTCCCATTTTGAATGGCATGCGATCCGCATCTTGCAGGATTCGAGCGGTGCTAAATATCTCAAAGCATCTCAATCTCGCGAAGGGCCTGGACAATGAACGGCCGGATATAGGGGTTGATTTCCAGTATTTCCGGTTGGGATTCGATCAAGAGCCCGGCTCGCTTCAACGTGAAGATCAATGGACTGATTTCATTCTGGCGACATCGAAAAATCCGGGCGATGCGCGCCTCCGTCAGGTGTTTATGGATGATAAATTGCTGCATCCACACCATCCATTCCCAGTCCATATTCAGAAGCGGATCTATGGTCGGGCGTGTCGGCATATGAATGCATAATCGTTCTCCTGAGACACTGTCTATTGCGCTTATCCATGCTTGAAATGCGACACCAATATTGCCAGAGGAGACGTCAAAATTCCCCGTAAAGAGACGGGCCAAGGCAAAGTCTGAAAGCGCTGATTCGTCGTGGTCCGATAGCTGGAATGTAAGCCCCGCTGAGCGATGCCGACGGAGCACAGCTTGCTGGATCTCCTCTACATCAAAGGGGCCACACTCAACGACTCCCACGAAGGCCTGGGTGATGGGTTTGACCTGATTGATGATTTGGTAACTGTATGGATTGGTGTTGATGAGGAAGGTTGTCCGTTCACTAAACTTATCGACGAGCTCAAGTAAGATGTCTATCACCACCATACCGCCCGGACTGCGTTCCCACCAGAGCTCCAGATCATTGATAACGAGCACGCCCCCCAGAGGTATTGCTCGGAAGATTTCATCATAGTCTCCGTGGACCTTCACTGCATCTTCCAGTCGGGATTTAAACTGCATTGGCTCTATACTTCCGCCCTCTGGCGGGAAGAGATGTACCACCTTCTGTGAGGCGCACCAGGTTTCGGCCAACCTGCGACAGAGCGTCGTTTTTCC
>JABIQT010000260.1 GCA_018667995.1 Candidatus Latescibacterota bacterium | reverse complement strand
CGAAAGCCGCGGACGATATTCGAAATCTGGAAAGAGGGTTACCGAAAGACATTGGACTCCGGGGATGCTCGTGGGTTGAATCATCTCACTTCCGGACACGGCAGTTCGCTGATGGAGCGTGCATTAATCGATGGCCTGGGAAAGATGCTCTCGATGTCTTACCATGAGATGCTGGCTCAGAATGTAATCGCCATGGATCCGGGAGAGTTGCATCCGGAATTGCGCGGTCAGTCACCATCAGACTTCGTAGTAAACCGGCCTCTTGATTCCGTTTTCATTCGTCATACGGTTGGGCTCGCAGATCCCATAACCACCTCCGAAATCTCCGATGGCGACCGATTGGAAGATGGTCTTCCTCACTCCCTCGAAGAATACCTGACAACACATGAGCTCAAGTATCTCAAGATTAAGGTAAGTGGACAGCTTGAGCAGGACTTGAGTAGGCTCTGCTCGATCGCGGATCTTCTAAGTCGAACTACCCATGAATATCGTCTGACACTTGACGGTAATGAACAATACGGGGACTTGGGCTCGTTTCTCGAGCTACTCGATAGTATGCAGAAGACAGAATCCCTGCGGCGCCTTTACGACAATATCCTGTTCATTGAGCAACCTCTCGATAGATCGGTAGCATTGAATCCAGATTTGGCCGATGGTATCAGAGCGGTTTCGGAACAGAAACCGATGCTGGTGGACGAATCCGATGGAGATATTGGGGTATTCAAAGAGGCAATACAACTTGGCTACAGGGGTGTTTCATCGAAGAACTGTAAGGGGTTGATCAAAGCAATCGCCAATATGGGATTGGCCAAACACCATGGTGAGAGATACTTTCTAAGTGGCGAAGATCTGATGAATCTGCCGGTAGTTCCGGTGCACCAGGATCTAACTCACCTGGCGAGTCTGGGAATCAACCATGTAGAAAGAAACGGTCACCACTATGTACGGGGACTCGACCATCTTTCTGATTTGGAATTAAACCATTGTCGGCAGGATCACAGTAGGCTCTATCGAGAGACTGGAAGAAGTCTGGTGCTCGATATTCAACATGGTAAAATCGATATTTCATCGCTGCAGCGACCGGGTCTCGGGGTAGGAGACTGCGTGGATGTCGCGTACATGACACCGTTGGACGAATGGCGATTTGATTCTCTGGCTTGATCAGGCAGGCTCGTCGCTACCTTCTATCTTTACCGCGCAGAATTTATACTCTGGGATCTTCCCTAAAGGATCCAGCGCATCATTTGTCAGTAAATTTGCTGCGGCCTCTTTGAAGTGAAACGGCACAAAGATATTACCTGAAGATACGCGATTGGATGCCTTGATTCGCAGCGTTATGGCGCCGCGCCTGGACGTTACAGTCACCCACCCTCTATCTATCAGTCCCAGTTTTTGCAGGTCCTCTGCCGTAATCTCAACGAACGGTTCGGGTGATATTTCATCCAACGCCTTGGTTCGTCGGGTCATGGTCCCCGTGTGCCAGTGTTCGAGTACCCGTCCTGTATTGAGAATAAATGGAAATTCAGTGTCCGGCATTTCGTCGGCAGGAGCGACTCTCGCGGGTACGAACTTCCCTCTACCCAATGGGAAGTCCTCCTCGAATAATACCTGTTGATCCGCGGGCCAGATTACGGTTCGGCTGGTCATAGATTCGTACGTAATGCCCTCAAAAATCGGAGTAAGTTGGACGATCTCGTCCCAAACTTCCTGGGGACTCCCATAGGACCACTCAGGGCTGCACGGGATATTCGCCTCGTCCTGGATTTGGATCATACGATTGGCGAGATCAATCAAAATATCGGCATCGATTCGTGCCTCACCAGGCGGATCCAGCGCAGAGCGTCCCATCTGAACCATCCGATTTGTGTTGACGTAGGTGCCTGTTTTCTCGGCCGCGGTGCTTGCGGGAAGGATTACATCGGCAAACTCAGCGGTTTCCGTCAGAAATATGTCCTGTACAACGAGGAAATCCATGGATTGCAGCGCCCGGCGCACCTTGTTCATGTTCGGATCAGAGAGAAAGGGATTCTCGCCCATCATTAACATTGCCTTGATGTCACCCTTGAGTGCGCCATGCATGATCTCAACCACCGT
>JABIQT010001035.1 GCA_018667995.1 Candidatus Latescibacterota bacterium | reverse complement strand
TTTACCTCGATCGCGAAAGCGTCCGGGAGGATCTTGTGGACAAGAATGTGAGACCCTCCAACAAGTATACCTGGGTGGACCTCTTCGAAAGCGGCCCAATCGGAATGATCGGTTGGACGAGTCAGGGCTCCGATAGTGGCACCTTCGGTGAGGCTGACAAGGGCACCGAGGCTAAGGGAGAAATGGCATTAGGAGAGGCCTCAAATCAACTATCCAATTTTCTCGAACACTACAAGTCACTCCAGATACCTGACCGGAAGACTCACCAGGACCCGCCACCGACCATGGATCTGTCATATCCCACGGACTAAAACCTATGTCACGAGATAGCGCAAAAAGAGGATTGCACCAGTACCAAGCCTCTTGTCGACGCGGAATCAACTGGCTCCTTGACCGGATAGATGAAAACGGGGCCGCGGGGCCAACTGAGGACCGCCTATATTACTACAGACTTCCCTGGACACTCGCATTGACAGGCGAAACTGCGGCTGCACATGCCTGTCTCGATTGGATAAAAGCCCACATGTTTACCCCGGCTGGCTCTTTCGAGGGTGTCTCGCCGCAAGGGGTGTTCGAAGAGCGATACGGATCCTATCCACTGGCCTGTCTTCTGGTAGGCGCGCAAATGCTTGGTCGCTATGACGTGGTCTATCCGGGCACCGATTCATTGATGGACTGGCAGGATCCGGAGTCCGGGGGCGTGTACAATACACTCTCCAACGCATCTGAAACCGGTGAACAGGAGTTGTTCCCAACTGCTCAGTTTGGCATGACCTGCATTGCCCTCGGGCGTCTTGCTGAGGCGGAAAAAGCGGGGCTTTGGATGCAGAACATCTGGGATCTACAGCCCGATGTCGAGCAGAAACTGCACCACGTTTTCAGTAGAGCTTCTGGACTGATATCAGACATTCCCGGCAATCAACAGGCGCTCTACATCACCCGAAAAGACGATTCCTGGCAGCATCATTTTAATGGCGGCATAGCAGCGGCCTTTCTCTCAAAGTTACATCTGGCTACGGGCGACGCATGCTGGCTCGAACTGGCACGGTCTTATCAGGAATTTTCGATGACCACGGATTCCTGCCAGTTCCGATCTATGCAGCTCTGCAAATCAGGATGGGGCTCCGGCCTTCTTTACGCCATCACGCGAGAAAGAGCTTACTACCATTGGACCAGGAGGCTGGGAGACTGGTTTGTGCGCCTCCAGTACGCAGACGGACACTGGGAGAATACCCATTATTGGAACCCAGTTCCTACGGAGGCCGACAATATCGAAATCACGGCTGAATTTGTCATGCACCTCACACACATCATCGGGAATATGTCATTGCCTCGGAGTACAGAATCATGAGCGAGTCGGAAGAGAAAACTGGATTATCGTCTGAACAGATCGCGTCTTTTCACGAAAGGGGATACCTGGTCATCGGTAAATTCCTCGACGATGGCTTGATTGAGTGCCTTCGAACGGAATATGATCGGGAATTCGAGGTAGCCAGGAAAAGCGGTGGTTTCCGCAATCTGGCCATTGAGGATACCGACGACGTGGACAAGAAGAACAATGCCCCCACCCAGATGCTGCAAATCATGCAGATGTGTGAGCGTAACATCCATTTCCGCCGGTTGATTTTCCATGAGCCACTTCTCGACATGATTGAATGTCTCATTGGCCCGAATATCCAGTTATTTCATGACCAGGCCCTGTACAAGCCTGCCCACACGGGTGGCGAGATATTCTGGCACCAGGACAATGCTTACTGGCAGTGCACGCCTCCTAATCTGGTGTCCTGCTGGATGACCCTGGATGATGTCACTATTGACAATGGTGCGATGCAGCTGATTCCCGGTTCCCACCTGAAGGCGCTGGACCATACTCGCACGGGCGAAGGAGGTCCGTTGCTTGACGTCCGTGACCAGGCAACCGGACAAGACACTGCAGTCATCGATCTGCCTGCAGGGGGCGTTATGATCCATCATTGCCAGACCATGCACTACACCCAGCCCAATAATACCGATCGGCAACGCCGGGCATTCGCGATCCATTATATGACACCCGGAACCAGGAATTTGAGAAAAGAAGAGCACTTAGAAGTAGGATTTGAGCGACCGATGTTACGGATGAAGATATAGGAAACAATATCGGTCAGAACCATACGATTCTTTAGCTCGCGTCTGATAACCAGTCACGATTCCACGCATGGACACCCAGATCATGCGGCAGTTCGATTTGAACCTGATGTTGCCAAATAGGCTTGCGAGCTACCATGTCGATCAATTCACCGGAGCGCCTGGCGCACGATCTCAACAAGCATTTCGAGATACTCCGGCAGGCAAGCTCGACGAAGGAACTTCAGCAATCGGAGCTTTACCAGCGTCTTCTGCCCGCGATCACAGAGGTGCTACAGAGTGTCGTCGTCGAAAATCTTGCCCGCGATCCTACAGCTCATGATGAGCAGAAGATCCGCGTCACTGCCTGGAATATCGAGCGTGGAATCAAGCTGAATGGGATCATCGATGTTCTCCAGAATCATCCGCAAATAAGTCCCAGTGATGTCTTCCTGCTCACTGAACTCGACCACGGTATGGCCAGAAGTGGTAACCACTCAGTGGCCAGGTCCATTGCGGAAGCCCTGAACCTCAACTACGTATTCACCCCTTCATACATCAACCTTAGCAAAGGCTCCGGTAAAGAATACGATGTGAACGGATCGAATACCCATTCTCTGCATGGAAATGGGATATTCTCCCGACATCCACTTCGGGAGCCGCTATCCGTAGACCTACCCAACTCTATTGATAAGATGGCAGGACGTGAGAAACGGATAGGATCCCAGAGGATTCCTATTGCAACCGTCGAACATCCTCTGGGCAATCTACGTGTCGCGGCCGTTCATCTCGACGCACATTCTTCCCAGGCGAAACGCCGGAATCAGCTAGGCTGTCTACTCGATTACCTGGAAGAATTGCCGGATTGCCCGACTTTGCTTGGTGGGGACTGGAATACATCCACCTACGATTGCTCCAAATCCTGGTATGCCATATTGGGCTTCTGGCGCCGAGCTCTGATGGGCGTCCGTCATGTCATGGATAACCACTACCCTTATCCAGAAAGGTGGTTCGAACGGCCGTTATTTCGGATGCTCGAAGGTCGGGGATACGAGTATCAGCATTTCAACGTAGCCGGTGGATGTACACTACACTATGACGTACTCAACGAGGCAATGAATAGCAATGCGGGGGAATGGGTGCCCACCTGGTGTTATCCGTGGGTCACGTGGTCATTACGCCATAGCAGTGGACTGTGCTCTTTCAAGCTCGACTGGTTCACCGGTCGTGGCGTCAGTAACATCGACAGTTCGGCAGCCGTGATTGGTGATCTCAAAGACGATAGCGGTCCCCTCTCCGATCACGATGCCATCTTGGTCGATGTGGTTCCTTCGGATACTAAACCGACCGTGTAATGCCACCATCCACGCGAAGATTTTGACCCGTAATATAGCCTGCGTCCGATGACAGCAGAAACCGTGTCGTCCGGGCAATTTCTTCCACGGTACCATAGCGCCCCATGGGTATTCGTGCCTTCCACTCCTCTTTTTCAGGAAGAGAATTGATGAACCCAGGCAGTAAGTTGTTCATTCGAATGTTGTCTGATGCGTAGGTGTCGGCATAGAGCTTCGTGTAAGTAGCCAGAGCTGCACGCATCGCTACGGAAACCGGAAAAACGGGATCGGGTTCGAATACGGCAAAGGTCGAGATGTTCACGATAGCTCCGCCGCCCTGTTTCTGCATTATGGGTGTTACCAGACGTGCCATGCGCACGACATTCAGCATCACCAGGTCCAGCCCAGTATGCCAATCCTCGTCGGGGATCTCCAGCAGAGCTCCTTTGGGCGGATGACCGGTATGATTCACCACCGCATCGATTCTGCCGTAGCGATCCATCGTCTTACTTACCAGATCCTTAATATCGTTCGATTCTGTTACCGATCCGGACATACCCAAGCCGCCAAGTTTGTCGGCCAATGCCACAGACTGCTCCGACGGTGACATCAACGCAAGTCGATACCCATTGGCAGAAAGCTCCTCGGCAATCGCCGCCCCCATACCTTTTCCAGCCGCAGTTACTATGGCTACTTTGTCGTTGTCCATCGCTCTAATCTCCAATCGTTTAGCATTCGTGCGAATCACTTGTTGGCCTGGTGGCACAACTTGCCAGAACTAATCTGATATCAATTATCGTCATCAGGGCATCACACGCCATCTCCATTCGCATCCGGATTTAAAGATGCCTGGATGACCGGCCAGAGGGATGGAGAAGCGAATGTTAGGGAGCCTCACTTTTGAGGGCCTCGCCCCACCCCGATCCCCGTAGGCATATGCGAATATATCGTGATCCCAATTGGGTGTCAATGGATGGGCTCATACCAGGAAAGACGGTTTTCTTTGATTTTTTTCAGCATCTAATTTCACAATGCAAACCATGTTTTACGTGTCAGTTAGGCTTCGTGCTTAAGAGATACAGAGTAGTAATCAGACCCCGTGTGACTGCCTCACTTGATCGGCATCACATTGGCTTTTGGCAAATCTACTATATTTATCGTTGGTCACGCCCAAACTCGGGTCGCCAGCAAGCAGTTAGTGGGGGCTACTGCAGCTTGGATGGTTCGAGATGAGGAGCAGATCATGGCCAGAAGATTCTCTCTTGTTCTGGTTTCATCCCACTTGGCCACTTCGAGGGCCATAGGAGGACCGCTGGTTCTCATAGCCGGCGTTCTTCTTGCATTCGTCGCGGTACTCCTTCTTTGGGGTATTTCGGCTACGTACGTTGCAGCTCTGTTCGATACAGGTAAACTTTCCAGGCTGGAAAGGCAACATGCACGTTTAACCGAGGAGCTTCACGAACTGGAACGCATTGGCGACCAGTTCAACTCTCGGATGAACCAGATGGTTCGCCGCGAAGAGGCGCTTCGGATTACAACGGGCATGCCATCAATACCCGATGACATCAGACAGGTAGGCATCGGTGGAACGAGGACGGACCTAAGCGCCTCCGACCGGGATGCTACACCTGACAATACCTATAGTCAGCTAAAGTCGAAACTACAGCTTCTAATCCGCCAGACGGAACTTGGTGCGGCCAGTTTTCAGCGCATTGGCTCGAAAGCCGGCACAAGCCGAAAATTCTGGCAGCGAATACCGACTATGAAACCACTTGAAGGATATCAATCAAGCTCCTTCGGAATGAGAAAGGATCCATTCACGGGACGCCCAAGACTGCATAAGGGCGTAGATTTTGGTGCCAAACCAGGGACAATTGTCCGCGCCCCCGCTGACGGTGTGGTGGTCGTTACAGGATGGGATCGGAGCTACGGCCGATACATCGATATCGATCATCACAACGGTTACAGGACCCGCTACGGACACTTGTCTGAAATACTCACACGGCGTGATCAACAGGTACAACGCGGTTCGCAGATCGGCATTGTAGGTCAAACAGGACGGGCAACAGGCGAGCACCTGCACTATGAGGTGCATTTGCATGGAAGGCTCGTAGATCCCGCCGTACATTTCTTTCCAGAAGACACCATTGTGGATTGAGCGGCGCGACCGTATAGAAAGAGGATTATGAACATGGAAAACATCGCAGTCCCAGGAGACTATCGAGGGCTATACTTCATCATTTGAAAAGAGCCAGTGTCGCATAGATGCCCTCTTGATCTCCCGAGTTGGAGCTTCCAGCAGAAGGTATAATCAAATGGAGAATCCATCATACCCCCGAAACAGGACCAAGACAATGACTGTACATGACGTCGACCATGTTATCATTCGGAGTGATAAAAACCTGGTGTGCCATTGGCCAAGACAGGGGGGACTTTGGCGCTGGGGAAAGGAGATGCTGGCCGGATTCATTGAATCGCCGTGCTCATATGAGTCACAGGATGATGTAGGGCACGGTCAAACCGGTATATGGGCTAACGGATATGTTCGGTTGCGCCGTTCCATGGATGCGGGACAATCCTGGCAGGATGGGGGCGTCCTCTTTGACAATAGCCGGAGTGTAGAAGCTCAAAGAGATACGTTGCACTTAGACGACTAT
>JABIQT010001032.1 GCA_018667995.1 Candidatus Latescibacterota bacterium | reverse complement strand
TCCGCTTTGGCGCGAGGATCTGATGAACAACCTGGGCATGCCAATTATTGGCTTGGGCGCGAGTAGCGAGGAATATGATCATCTCCCGCTCCAATGGATGCCACACATTCAGGTCGCCGATGTCGGAGCCAGTGCGGAGCGTGCACTGGATCTGGGTGGGAGTGAGCTCATGCATGGCAAGGACGACGATGGGAAAAGCCAGTGGGCGGTCCTGCTCGATCCAAATGGGGCGGCGTTCGGGATCGTCCCAGTCGTTTCCGCCGAGGAGATCCCCCCAACTGACACCGGTGAACCGCGCGACGCTGCGGCGCGTATGGGACGCATCGCCTGGCTCGACCTGACGGTCTCTGACGCCTCGGCAACTCGTGACTTCTACCGACAGGTCGTTGGCTGGTCGGCGCAGGACGTCGAGATGGAGGACGCCAGCGGGCGCTATGCCGACTACAACTTGATCGGCGGTGATGGAAACCCGGCGGCGGGAGTCTGCCATGCCCGCGGCGTGAACATAGGTCTACCGACTGTCTGGATGATCGCCCTCCCCGTTGGCGACCTCGCCGAAAGTCTCCGTTTCGTGGAGGAGGGAGGGGGCAAGATCATCGAGGCGACACAGGGGAACGATGGGGAGTACACATATGCGGCGATTCAGGATCCAGTGGGGGCATGCCTGGCTTTGGTACCTGGGTAAAGAAGGTGCAGCGGCCTAACATGGCGCCAGGGCCATTGTCCATCGTACCTATCTCAGACTCACTCATGGTGATGAAATAACAGGGGTACCTGATTTTCCGTACCCCGAACCCGAAATCGGGACTCCTTACTATGGAATTCCTATGTGCCCTATGTCATAAGTTGTTATTTGCGCATTTCTCTCGCCATATCATACATCAGGTTGAAAAACGAGTCTTGCTTCCTATCATTGTGTCGACATAAATGGCAATCGTGGTATCAGCCATCTTGAAATCATGCCTGACAAACACGCGCCCAATCTAACTGAAAGTCCTGACACTCCGGTCTCACTGCGTGCCGGGTTCACCGGACTGTTTCTGGCTGTGGTGGTCAGTGTATGGGGGCAGTTCGCACCCAATACACTGGGGTATGACGTCACCTACGCCCAGCTTCCTCCCTGCCTACTCCTGCCCTTTCTAGTGCTGATCCTGGGACCGAACCTTGTGCTGCGCCGTATGCAACCTGCGCGGGCACTGCGCCGGGCGGAACTGGGCATCGTATTTCTCATGGGGTGGGTATCCTCCATGGTACCGCATAAGGGCATGACCACCTATCTTCTCTCGGTGATAACAGCCCCCCATTCTATCGATCTTCATGGCCTGGTTGATCCAGTCCATCCTGCTGAAGATGGGCGGACGGCGTCTCTATCGTAAGGTGCAACCGCTATTCTTAGGTATTCTGGTGGGTTATACGCTGGGCGGGGGCCTGTCATTTCTGGTCGACTACATCTGGTTTCCGGATTCGCCCCATCCGTTTTGAATTGCCCGGTCAGCGGTGATAACCCCGTGGTACGTACCGGACTGGCACCGGCGACTGATGGCGGCTATGATTCAGAAATGAATCATACCATTGATTCGACGCCATGAAAAAGACATCTGTTTTCTTTTCAGATTACTCTTTCCCGATGATCTTCTTGAGCGCTTCGGCATAGTAATAGTAATTCTCCAAAGGGACATCGTCCGGGATGAGATGGTCCAGCGTAGGGATGTAGCGACCTTTTTCGATGGCCGGGGTGATGCGGGCAAGCTCTCTATCGATGGCTTCCGGGTCTAAGGCCAGCACGCGTTTGTCGATGCCGCCCATCATCCCCAGCGTCGGATATTTCTCACGAAGCGCGACGACATCGCACCCGGCGGCGACTTCAAATGGAAACACAAAATTCACGCCGGCGTCCATCATACAAGGGATAATGAGATCGGGATCGCCGTCCGTATCCACAGAGATGAGGGGGATGTTGTTGTCCTTGGCAAACGCCGCGATACGGCGATAGGGCGCGCCCATGAATTCATTCCAGTGCGCGGGGGAGATAAGCGGGCCTAACTGGGCGCACATGTCCTCCCAGATATGAATAACATCGACTCTGACCTCATTGACCACCTGCTCGAACACGGTCAGATACAGCGTTGTCATGTGATCCATGATGTCGTGCACCAGATCCGGCATGGTGTAGAAGGCGACCAGGCCTTCTTCGTCGCCGAGAAGCCAGCGCACGCTGCCGAATATTCCAACATCGGGATAATAGCCCATCTGGATCGGATAGTCCTTCCGCGTCCACTCATCGCACAGCGCCCGCCAGTCGCCGCTCATCCGCTCCGGATGGTTCGGGTCCAGTGATTCTTCTTTGAACCGTTCCCAGTCTTTCCGGTCTTTGACCGGGAATTCAAGGAATTCCGACATGGATTCCCGGCCCTTGAGATCCCGCCGCTTGATGCCCCAGGAATCAGTAAACGTAACGGAATCATCATCTTCCGAGAGGACCGTCCGCTCAAGCCTCGGACAGGGACCGCAGTTCACAGGCACCTTTTCGGGCAACTGATCCGGATCGAAAGAGGCGCGATAATCACCCACCAATCCTTCCTTACGCCATCGGTCCATGGTGGTGGGCCAGGGACCCCAGAACAGCCAGTAGGGCGGACGGTCTACCTGTCCGCCGGTCATCCATCCCAGAAATCGTTCGCGATGCGTCATCATGGTTTCCTCATCTTTCATACAGCTGTTCCTGGAACCAGACGGTGGTTTCCAGAAAAGATGGTCCGTCGTGAATGAGATTATCGCCCCGTTTCAGGGGGGATGTTATGATTTTCCTGTTGCCGGAACCGTCCCATCCGCGCTCTTCCGCAAGTTTTTATGGATCGATAGGATCCTCGGGCTCCGAAAGAATACGCTGAACTTTGGCCAATACACCCCCATTTCCACAGGCAGTCGTTCCCGCAGGATTTAAGCGGGAACGCATACCAGGTTTTAGAGATGATACTGGCCATTAGTGTGCCATTTCAGCCATCGCAATCTCGCCGAACAGGGTCATAAGGGTGGATGCCCGATTAAAGCCTTCGGGCATGGCAGCCTTTCTTGTGTAAGTATAGTTGAAACAATAATGATAGGCTTGCTGACAAGTCTCAGTGTCCAAATTTCATTAAGAATTATCACTCCCTGCCTTCGATCCCGACAGCCCAGTCCTGCACCAGCGTGATGACCGGCGGCGCTTGCTCCGTTTCCGCCACCTACCGCACCATCACGAACCTGCTGCCGTCGAAGGCTACGTCGTAGATTGCCGTAAGCAGCGGCGGCGTGGTCTGACTGCCCGAGAATAACACCCGCGGTGTTCCGGGTGAAAACGTCTCGGATGTCATCGCGGAAACCGCCATACGGACATCGGCATCGCCCGCCATAAAGTACAACTCGTCATCCTCCCGCTTCGCTTTTCATCCCGACAATTCTGTAAACCCCTCCGGACACTGCTTCAAATGCTATCATCGGCACGTCTCCCTCTGCCGTCTCAAAGGCGTGTCCTACGACCGTGACAGGCCACGGTGTTTGCACTCGGCATGGGCCTTCGTCTGTGGATATTATCTCAGCTTCCAAAAGGTGGCCGTTCCGCCAGGTTATGGATACTTCAAATCCACCTCGGGCACGAAGTCCTCGCACGCTGCCGGTTTGCCAGGCTGCCGGAAGTGCGGGTAGAAGATGCAGGCAACCGGCGTGGCTTTGAAGCAGCATCTCGGTCATACCGGCTGTGGCGCCGAAGTTGCCATCGATCTGGAAAGGGGGATGGGCGTCGAACAGGTTGGGGTAGGTGCCGCCGCCTTCGAGATACTGTGTGCCGGTAGCTCCCACCAGCTTCATCTGTCGCCGGATCATGCTGTGCGCGTGGTCTCCGTTCCGCGCCCTGGCCAACAGGTTGATTTTCCATCCCATGGACCAACCTGTCCCCTCGTATCCCCGGAACTCCAGCGACCGCATGGCCGCGCGGAACAGGTCCGGTGTGCCGTCCTTTGTGATCTCATCACCGGGATACACTCCCCAGAGATGCGAGACGTGGCGGTGGGTGCATTGCGGGTCATCGATATCCTCCAACCACTCCTGGAGCTGACCGTGCCGACCGATCCTGTCGGGCGCAATCCGTTCGCGCAGACCGGTTAGCTTACGGCGAAACGGGGCATCCGTACGGAGTATGAGGGCGGCTTCGATGCAGTCGGCGAAGAGGGTACGGATGATCTGGTGATCCATAGTGGGGCCCGACACCAGACCACCGATTTCGGGAGAGTTGGACGGTGTGCTGATCAACCATCCCGTGTTGGGATCTTCCACCAGGAAATCCACGAAAAACTCCGCTGCGCCTTTCATGAGAGGATAGGCCCGTTCCCGGAGAAAAGAAAGATCCCGTTGGAACAGATACCGTTCCCATAGATGCCGGCAAAGCCAGGCGCCTCCCGTGACCCAGATGCCGTGGTCGGATGCGTTGATGGGCGCCGTCCCCCGCCACAGGTCAGTGTTGTGATGCATCACCCAGCCGCGGCACCCGTAGTGGGCGCTGGCGGTTTTCCTGCCGGTTTCAGCCGCCTCTTCGATAAGATCAAACAGGGGACCATGGCAGCTTGACAGATTGCATACCTCCACAGGCCAGTAGTTCATCTC
>JABIQT010000567.1 GCA_018667995.1 Candidatus Latescibacterota bacterium | reverse complement strand
TGTTCCGCCCCACGTCCTTGATGTGTGGGAATGATGTGATTGAAGCCAGTGATGTCCCTTACTGCCGATTCAAACCTGTAAAATGAGGCAGAGCCGGCATAGGACTCATCACTAGCGATCATGCCCGCCCACTGTTGCGCTGACATGGCGCCAGTGCCGCTGTCCGTGAGCAAGTCGATCAATACATCCTTCGCGTTGAGCTGAAACTGGTTGTAACCTGCTGCCTCGAGCGCCTGCTCACGCTCGCTCATGGTCGTAAAGCGGATAGGCTCAACCGAGCGTACCCGAAACGGTTCTATGATGGTTTCGGGATGGAATTCCTTCATCGGCATATTCATGACCGCCATTCATAAGATATAAACAATGATCTTTAACTTTTGCTGAACCAAAACACGCCTTGAAGATATCGTTTAGGGACTTGCCACGAGGCAATTCGACGGATCATCCGCAAATGCCTTTTCAAGCAACTCGTCCAGTGTGGTCCGCTACATGATCCTTCTAAGCATTTCATGGGAGCCTTCCGTACACTGTACCTGGAACGGACAGGGATTCTCCTCGACAGAGCGATCGCTCCAGAAGATACACCGACCAAACAGATCGGGCCCTTATGTGTCCTCAAAGACATCCTTCAGATTGATCTCGGTCCGTGCCTTCGCCAGAGCATATCCTCGCTGTCAACCCCGGTACGATTTCAGCACGCCCTGCTACGTGAACCGTAGGAAGATTTTGGCGAGGAAGGATCAAGGTACACCTGCCCCCGAAGCAATCTCACTGAGGAGCGATACCGTACCCGGTGGCTGTTTCGGCGGAAAATCAGCCCCTGTAAACCATAGTCGCTGGGTCTGATAAGTTTTATCGTATTAGTAAAAAGGTGCGCAAGAATAGTTAAACGACTATTCTTGCCTTTTGACCGTAATCAAAGGAATACACTCGTACCTGTCAAGCGTCAATACTCACGCGTCATTTCCCCTGTATGACAAGCTCATTCATCAAAGCAGCAAGCTGCAATCAATACTGAACCTAAACTTCAAATGTCCGATACTTCATCTCATCTGACGCACCCACATTCCATATTGATTTGCGTGATTGACGTTAGAATGATATCTTGGCGTTTCCAGCGGGTCGGTATCATGGCCAGACCGTTCCTCAACTCGTGACTGTACGTGGCGGTAGGCCATGGCGAGCAGAACATCCAACACTTCAGGAGACACCTATTATGTCCGCGCCAAAGCTAATCTTTAGTGTAATTTCAGCACTGATCCTGACAACCAGTTCCATATCCGCGCAGATGCCCGGTAGTGCAGAGACGGTCAAACTGGAGCGAATTCTGAACTACGACGATTCGGGTGCCAAGCGTACCGCTATTGACGAAGGCGTACTAGCAGTTGGCGGTCACATGCCGCTCCAGGCCCACCCTGAGGAGAGACTCTACTACTTTACCGATGGCCGCGGTATAATGAGCATTTACGAAGAAGCGCCGGGGGGCGATGTCTACGAAATACGGCAGGACGTATCTATTTATATGACACCCGGAATAAAGCATGAGATCATCAATATCGGAAATACCCCGTTGCGTTTCGCCGTATTCCTGGTCCGCGGCGGCATCGGTCCTGGAGACGGAGAGGGACTTTCCTGGGGAGCTGTAACGCAGCGCGGAGTGACGGTGGAAAAGCCTGTTGTGGGGGCTGGAGTCGCTGTGACCAAAGTGTTCGACGAAGGCTCAAATCCTTCTGAGCCGGAAGGCATGCATCTTCTGATTCGGGATATCTACCTGCGCCGGCCACAGAAGTTCTCTAACGCCGAGGTCCTTACGGTAGCGCCAGGCCGTTCGACCAGACTGCATAACCATTCGGACAGCAGTGAAACAGCTTACATCCTGTATGGGGAGGGCAACTTCGTATGGGATGACAAGGTGATTCCATTCAAAGCCGGCGACACCATAAGCTACCCCATCGGAGTTCTGCGACGCGTGGAAAATACCGGTAAATTCCCCATGTCGTACATGGTCATGTCGGCATTCGTCGACTGAGATCCACCACGTCTGGGGTTAGCCGCGGCGTATCGACAAGGTCCTTTGGA